>JAIFMY010000050.1 GCA_020048155.1 Bacteroidota bacterium | reverse complement strand
CTGCCAGATGGTAGTTTTGTAGTGGCACACCATGCCGATGAGGCTTTGGCCCTTGCAAAACAACAAAGCGGAAATCAGAACCTCACTGCCAAAGATTTGAAACAAGATGATGATGTGCTCGATACTTGGTTCTCATCTTGGTTGTGGCCTATATCGGTATTCGATGGCATCCGCAACCCCAACAATCCTGAAATAAAATACTACTACCCAACCAATGATTTGGTTACTGCCCCCGAGATTATTTTCTTTTGGGTAGCCCGCATGGTGATAGCCGGATATGAGTATCACAACAATTTGCCTTTCCGCAATGTATACTTCACCGGAATTGTACGTGATGGTTTAGGCCGGAAAATGAGTAAATCGCTTGGCAACTCGCCCGATCCGCTTTTACTCATAGAGCGCTACGGTGCCGATGCCATGCGTGTTGGTATGTTGCTCGCTTCACCTGCCGGAAACGACTTACCTTTTGAAATAAAAACCGACCCAAAAACCGAACAAACTATTTATCCTCTGCTTGAGCAAGGTCGCAATTTTGCAAATAAAATATGGAATGCTTACCGCCTTGTAAATACTTGCTGTGATATCTGAAGCACTCGAAGGAATGAATGCAGATTTTGCAGACTTCCGCCTCAACGAAGCACTGCACCGTGCATATAATCTGTTCTGGGACAATTTCTCATCGTGGTACCTCGAGATAGTAAAACCCGACTATCAGAAACCCATAGATGCCAAAACCTTGGAAGCAACCGTTCAGTTTTTCGATAAGTTGCTGCATATTTTGCACCCTTTCATGCCATACATCACCGAAGAACTTTGGCAAACCCTTGCCGATCGCAAAGATGGCGACAGCCTGATGATTGATCCAATGCCAAAGTCCGGAAATTTTGACTCAAATTATCTTTACGCTTTTGAGGGCGTGAAGGAACTTATAAGCGAAATACGCAGGGTAAGAGCAGATAAAAATATTTCGCCGCGTGAGGCCCTGCAGTTGTTTGCAAGTGCGAAAACCGAAATGGTACACCGCGGATTCGAATCTGTGATTGTGCGGCTGGCCAATCTGAGCGATTTTAGTACTACCGACAGTCAACCTACCGGAAGCATTTCGGTAATGATACGTACTTCTGAATATTTCATCCCTCTTACCGAAAAGATAGATGTGGCAGCTGAGCTCGAAAAAAGCGAGAAAGAACTTGAGTATGCCATTGGTTTTCTGGAGGCGGTGAATAAAAAACTTTCAAACCAGAAATTTGTAGACAATGCACCAAAGCAGGTGTTGGATACCGAGTATAAGAAAAAAGCGGATGCTGAGAGTAAAATAGCTACCTTGCAAAGTCAGATAGAAGCATTAAAAGCACAATAAAACATGGCAAACAAAGCAGCAGTAATTGATTATTTTACATTGCAAAAACCTGAGTCCCCTGCATACGCAGGATTGTTTATTGTAGGTATGGTTACGCTTGTGGTTGGTTTGTTGTTTACTCTTGTTTTTACAGATATGATTTTGTTTGGGCTTATCGCAGTGCCTTTCAGTTTTATTTTTTTTCATTTTTGGCAGAAACCGTATCGCGAAGCCCTAGCCCGATATAATGCCAGGCCCACCGATGAGCAAATGGACAACTGGCTTACCGAAGACCTGAACCGCTCTGTAAAGAAATTTGCTTTCGAAAAATTTAATATAGATCCCAACAAAGTAGAGGAAGACAAGTATATGATAGTACCAACCCCTGTTTACTGGAAACTCGGAGGCATAAGCGACGGAAACTTGCTCCGACGTATGGGCAAGGATGGTCGTTATCGGTATTCTGTTTGGAATGTTGAAGTTTTTCTGATGACCAAAAACTACATGAGTGCTTTTGAGTGTATATACGATTGGCTTTCGGATCGCAGGTTGTACGAGGGCACCAATGAGTTTTTTTATACGGATATGGCATCCATTAAAACCATGGCTGAGCCTGTAGACCGCGTATTGTTTGGCACCGAGAACCAAAAGGTTGGCGATGCCAATAAATTTAAGGTAGTAAATGTCTCGGGCGATGTGATGGATATTACCACCGAAATACCATCTCTTTCGGCACCTCAAAAAATGGTGATGAAAGTGGATAAAGTGGTTCAGATGTTGCGTGTAATGCTCAGAAACCGTCGCATAGAAGAAGATTTGAGCTACGGTGCAAGCAAAACCGAACCAAAAATCGAAAAAAATACCTCTAAAACGGATGGAAACACAGATGGAGGCAAAATGAACGAAGGTCAAACTACAGAACACCATTAGTACACAAAATGACCCAAACGCTACGATTGATGCTACAAGTGCTGGTATTATTGATGTTGCAAGCAGCAATACTCAACAATGCTACATTTACCTCGCTTGGCTTATTGCCACATTTGTATACCATCGGCATTATTTTACTGCCATTTACTGTAAATGGATGGTTGTTGCTGGTTATTGCCTTTGCCGCCGGTTTACTACTCGATATTTTTACCGATAACTACGGCGTTAATACCTCAGCCCTTATCACCTTAGCAGCGCTTCGTCCTACTGTACTTAAGTTACTAGCGCCCTATGATGGATATGAAACTGGTACACAGCCCGATGTATCGCATTATGGTTTCAGGTGGTTTATTCCATATTCTATTGCCTTGGTATTTGTACACCAAATTGTTTTCAATATGCTCGATGTGTTTTCATTTCAGCATTTTGGATACACAGTGTTGCGGATGTTGGGATCTACTGTTTATACCATGCTGCTTGTCATATTGCACCAAATGCTTATGAGCAAATTCATTAAAATATAATTTTTACAAAACAAGTAAACTGTGTCAACAAGTTCAACCAGACGAAACGTAGTAAGTGGTATCATTATCATTTTTGTTAGCATTTTTGTTGTCCGTTTGTTTACTATACAAATAGCCGATAACTCTTACCAAATGTCGGCCAACAACAACAGCCGCCGTTACATGACCGATTATGCCGCCAGGGGGGTGGTTTTTGACCGCAACGGAAAATTGCTTGTGTACAATCAGCCGGCATATGACCTGATGGTGATACCCAACCAAACTGCTGCTTTTGATACCGCAGAACTGGCTTCTCTGATAAAGGTAAAGGAATCGTTTTTGAAAGATGCCCTAAAAAAGGCAAGATCCTATTCACGTTTCAAACCATCTGTGGTGGTGAAGGAAATTGGGGATACTACTTTCGTAAGTTTCAACGAGCAGTTGTACAAATTTCCGGGCTTTTTTACTCAAATGCGTACCTTACGAAAGTACCCAAACCGCATTGCATCGCATATACTTGGGTATATAGGTGAGGTAGATGACCGGGTTATAAAAGACAATACTTACTATGCACAGGGCGACTACATAGGTATAAGTGGTATTGAACGTAGTTACGAGGAACAGCTTAGGGGGCGAAAAGGCGTGCGTATATTTTTGGTAGACGTGCACAACCGAATTCAGGGTGGGTATCAGGATGGGAAATATGATACTCTCGCAGTTTCAGGAAAAAATATTACAACCACACTCGATGCAGAATTGCAAGCATATGGTGAGTATCTGTTGCAAAAGAAAACCGGAGCAATAGTGGCCATTGAGCCTTCTACCGGAGAAATTCTTGCTTTGGTTTCAGCACCCACTTACGATCCCAATCTCTTAGTTGGTAGGGTTCGTAGTCCAAATTACCGCATTTTGGTTAATGATAAAAACAAGCCTTTGTTCAACAGGGCACTTATGGCGCAATACCCACCGGGTTCTACTTTTAAGTTGGTCAATGCACTCATTGGTCTTCAGGAAAAAGTAATTACCCCCGGTTCTGTGTTCACTTGTGCTGGTGGCTATCATATGGGGAGCCTCAAAGTGGGATGCCACCACAACGGAAGCATCGACTTTTTGTATTCTATACAAGGCTCTTGCAATGCATACTACTGCAATGTATACCAACGTACACTCGACGATAAGAAGTACAAGAGTGTTGCAGAAGCCTACCTCAACTGGCGCAAGTATGTAACCAGTTTTGGGTTGGGAGTGAAACTCAATACAGATTTAGCACACGAATTAGAAGGGTTAGTACCTACAAATGCATACTTCGACAGGTATTACGGTAAAAACAGATGGAAATCGCTCATGCTCATTTCCATGTCGATAGGCCAGGGAGAACTTGGTGTTACACCCGTACAAATGGCCAATATGGTTGCCACCATAGCCAACAGGGGATACTATTTTATTCCGCATATTGTCAAAAATATTGAGGGGCAAGATAAAATAGATCCTAGGTTTATGGAAAAACACTTCACCAATATTGATACATCTTACTTCGAACTGGTAATAGAAGGCATGGCACGTGTAGTAACAGGTGGAACAGCCACCAATGCGCGGGTGCCCGATATTGAAATTTGTGGCAAAACCGGTACAGCACAAAACCCGCATGGCGAAGACCATTCGATATTTGTAGCCTTTGCACCACGCCACAATCCTAAAATTGCCATTGCAGTGTATGTAGAAAATGCTGGTTTTGGCAGTACGTGGGCATCTCCCGTTGCTTCGCTCATGATTGAAAAGTATCTGAAAGGCAGCATCTCAAGACCCGATTTGGAAAAGTATATTGCGGATAAAGAAATACTCATAGTTAAAAAATAGCATCACGTGGAAAGAAGAGTTAACCTCATAGCCAGGCTGGATTTTACCACCATCGTATTATACCTGGCATTGGTTTTATTGGGCTGGCTCAATATTTATGCTGCGGTATACAACGACGAGCATCAGAGTATTTTCGATTTTACCCAACGATATGGCAAACAAATGATATGGATTGTGGCAGCAGTCTTCATAGCCATTACCATTATTTTTGTTGATAGTAAGGCGTTTTCTGCTTTTGCCTACATCATATATGGTGTAGCTATAGTAGCGCTTATATTTGTAATGGGGTTTGCCCGCGAAATTCAGGGCGCTCGCAGTTGGTTTGAGATTGGAGGTTTCCGAATACAGCCCGCTGAGTTTGCTAAGTTTGCTACTGCGTTGGCTTTGTCTAAGTTCCTGAGTGGGTATAATGTTCATTTATCCAACAACCGTACATTCGCATATGCTCTTGCCATTATTTTTATCCCTGCATTGCTTGTAGTACTTCAAAATGATACAGGATCTGCTCTTGTATTCTTGGCATTCATGCTGGTTATGTACAGGGAGGGAATGCATGGTATTTGGCTATTTCTCGGATTCTGGTTTGTTGCTTTGTTTGTGGTTTCTTTGCTTGTGCAGCTTTGGGCAGTTATGCTTGTCATTTCACTTTTGAGTATTGGCTTATTCGCCATATATAGCCGCAAGTGGAACTGGATTGCGGGTTCTGTTGCCATTGCCCTTATTTTTTGGGGTATTATTCAACTGGTTTTAGTATATTTTTATCAAATAAACAAGCCATTGCTCGCATTGGTTCTTGCGTTCTTTCTTTCAGGAGTTGTTTATCTTTATTGGATTTATAGGTTTAAAATTGCATACGCCATGCTTATCTTAATTTTTCAGATGAGCTCCATTGTGTTTGTGTATGCTGTGGATTATGCGTTTTTCAATATACTTGAGCAGCATCAGCAAACACGTATCAATGTGCTTTTGGGTATCGAAGAAGACGCTATGGGAGCGGGGTACAATATACGTCAGTCGCTTATAGCTATTGGGTCTGGTGGGGTGTATGGCAAAGGTTTTTTGCAAGGGACACAAACCAAATACAATTTTGTGCCAGAGCAGAGTACCGATTTTATATTTTGCACTGTTGGCGAAGAATGGGGATTTTTGGGGAGTATCACTGTGCTGGGCTTGTTTTTATTTCTCATTCTCCGCATTATCTATTTGGCCGAAAATCAGAAATCGGCCTTTAGTCGTATTTTTGGTTATTCAGTAGCTGCTATTATTTTTTTTCACCTTACCATCAACATAGGTATGACTATAGGTCTAGCGCCGGTAATTGGCATACCTCTACCATTTTTTAGTTATGGAGGATCGTCGCTTTGGGCTTTTACCATATTGCTATTTATATTTATCCGATTGGATGCCAGCAGATGGGAGCTGCTATGATGTCAGTATTATACCTCTATGTATGAAAAAGAAATTGCTTTTTATTGCAAATCCTGTATCGGGCAGTGTTTCTAAACTTAGGTTGGAACATCAAGTTCAGAAGCATATTGATTCTGACAGATATGAGTATGATCTGATTTTCACTGATTATGCACGACATCTGACTGAAATAGGCCATGCACAAAAAGCTGAATATGATGCATTCATTGTGGTTGGCGGCGATGGTACAGTGAATGAATTGGTGCAGGCACTCGTATATACAAATATTCCTTTGGGCATTATTCCTGCAGGGTCAGGAAATGGTTTTGCCCGAACAATGAATATTCCACTTTCGGTAGGCGGAGCTATTGAGGCAATTAACTCTTTTCATGTGCGCAAAGTTGATACAATTCGAATCAACAAGCATTATATGGTGAATGTAGGTGGGCTTGGTTTCGATGGGCATATCAGCAAATTGTTTCATCATTCGCAAAAAAGGGGATTTGAGACGTATATCAAATTGGTAGCAGCAGAGTTTATGCATTACAAACCTCTCCAATACAAAATACAGACTCCCGATGGAGTGGTATATAAAGAAGCATTTCTGGTTTCTGTCTCCAACACCGGGCAGTTTGGCAACAATGCATTCATATCTCCCACTTCTAAAATTGACGATGGCCTTTTCGAGATTTCCATTCTCAGCAAATTTCCACTCTATGCCGCTCCGGATCTGGCGATGAGGTTATTTTCTAAAAGTATGCATAAGTCTAAGTACATGCATACCATCACTGCTAAAAAAGCTACCATCTTTTTACCCGAAAATTATACCACCCACCTCGATGGCGATTTTATGGATTTAGGTAGGGACCTAGAAATTGAGATACAGCCTCTTTCGCTCAATGTACTGGTGCCCTAGTTTAGGGCTTTCGTTTTTCATTTTTCTGTCTTAAAATACCCTGAAAGATTTCTGATAATCGCATTATTTCTTTCTAAATTGCCTTCATAAACCATGATGCCTGCATTTGAGATAGTATTCTCTCAATGGCGTGGCTTTGGTACTATTTGGTAATCATTTTGGAAAAAAATATGAACCACCCTGTTCTGCAAATGCAAACAAGATAACATAACCTGCAACATGGGTGTTCCGTCATACCTTGAACTTATAATTTTGTAAAAATGAAAAGGAGAGATTTTTTGTTTCGCAGCCTGCTGGGAGCTGCAGGTGCTTATACACTGATGAATGCGTCGTGCGATACACCGGACAATAAGCAAAATGAGTCGGTTGAAAAATCTGGTGCCGGCGAT
>JAIFMY010000036.1 GCA_020048155.1 Bacteroidota bacterium | reverse complement strand
TAATCCAGGCTACTATATGAAGGCCTATAAATACGAAATCTTTTCTTTTTGACATAATGGTAAAAGGTTTAAAATGATATTGCAAATATAACAAATATTTATTGTTTTACAATATATTTACATCTATTTTCAATATTTTTTTATCGTAACCTCAAACCATTATAATACTTAGACCGAAAAGTTCTTAAGTGATTCTGTCATGAAGCCAAAATGCTTACGCCCGAAAGATTGGCCAAATTGCTTTTCAAGAAAGCATATGTAATTTTATCTACCTTACAATCCACAAATTGCACGCGCTTCATCTTTTTATTGTTCTTAAAAAAAGTATTCAAGATGTTTGCATTCTGGAATTTGACTCCATAAAACGAGCAGTTTTCAAAGTAGCAATTTTCTATGTTCCCTTCAAAAACCACATCCTGAATATTGGTATCATGGAAAGCTGTACCTTGCCAAATGGCATTTTGAATATTGTTTTCGCCAAAATTGCTTGACTTGAATCGGGCGTGGGTGAAATCGGCTTCTGTGAAATTGCTTTTGCCTATGTTGCACCTGTTAAACTCAGTTTCACCCAGATTGCATTTACTGAAAATGCTATTCCCGATAATTGACGACTGAATTCTGCAATGGCTCATATTGGATTGGGTAAAATCGCAAGCATCTATATTGTTTCCACCAAACTGCAAGCCTTGCATTTCGGAATCTGCAAACGAGCATCGCTGCATATTCGAAGAGTTGAATTGTTCGTGCAAATTTTTCAAGCCCGAAAAATCGGTATCTATCAAATTCAGTTTCGACATATCCCAGCTAGGGGCGGAATCTTTCTTCTCTGTTATATTTTCGATCTGCGAAGCGGGAATGGAAGGAGAAGATGTGGTTTCGCTCATTTCGCTTTGGAAATTTTCAGAGAAATAATTCAGGTCTACCCCAAAAATCCGGGCCAGCTGGTTGAAAATGGTAATATCAGGCATAGATTCGCCACGCTCCCATTTGCCTACAGCTTGCGGGCTGATAAATAATTGCTGTGCCAATTGTGCAAAGTTTTTTTGATGTGTTTCTGATGATACAAAATTATCTTCCTTTGCGGGCTGCCTCAAATTATTCCTCATCTATATAGTTGTTTTTCTATCACTTATCGGTTGTATTCCGCTACTTTTGGTTGTATTCACCCAATAAAGGTATACAATTTCATTTTTTACAAAAAAACCTCCTGCAGGTTTTATACCACAAGAGGTTTTGAATATGAGATTAAAAATTAAGTCTACGACATTTTGCTGTATACGTGAACACTGTCTTGTGCTGATGGCAAATAGTTGACGCCAAACCAAGCAATGAGCAACACCACAAAAGCCAAAGCAATGGTCCAGAGTGGGCCTTTTACATGCTTCGGACGGTGGAAACGGTAGTGTATGTATATAAGGAATGAAATCCAGGTAAGAAATGCCCAGGTTTCTTTGGGGTCCCATGTCCAGTAATGCCCCCAGGCCTCTTTGGCCCACAACGCGCCAAACAGCTGCCCCAGTGTAAGAAATGCAAATCCGATGTACACCAGATTGTCGGCCATGTGCAGGAAACGCTTCTCGTAGCTGCTGCGATACCAGCGCCACAAAGCATATATAGCCACCAGCGAAGAAGCTGCCAAAATGGAATATGAAAGAATATACACCACTACATGCGGCACAAACCACGGGCTCTGCAGCGCAGGCATCAGGGTTTTGTTGTAGGATGAAGGGTCTGTCAGATTTATGGCCAGCATACTGATGGCCATAAAAGAGCTGAGCCCCATGAACCATCTGTACTTCCAGCGCAAATTGGTGATAAGTCCTACAAGCGACAGGAAAAATGCATACCATAGACGGGTTTCGCCCAAAGTGCGCAAGGGAGGACGATCTAATTTGAGCCAAAGCTGTACAATGAACGAGCCTATGACCAAACTTCCGGATAAGTATATCAGATTAGCAAATATGTGGCGCTTATTGCCCAAAGCCTGGATATAAGGCAGCGAACTACCTACTACCCACAAAATGGCAGCAATAACAGCATATAGTGAAAAATTTAACCAAATCATTTTTTAAGTCTTTTAAACGTTTTCAACTTCTTCTTCATCGTCCTTTATGTCTTTGCCCAGCCAGAACATCCATACGGCACCGGCTATAAGCATAAAAATACCAGTATATACAGCAGGCAACCAGGGGTCGCGCACTGCTTCGAGAATACTCAGATTTGACCACTTGCCCATTCGCTCATCGTAGCTGGTCTGGTATATTTTCCAACCATTCACCATGATGGCGCTGTTCACTTCCAGCGTGATGGTATCGTGCACCCCGTCGGGAGTAAGTTTTTCAACTACAGATTTGAATTTTTTGGGTTCTGGATAAAGCATAACGAATGAGTGCATTGTGTCTGCGCGCACAAAGGCGGGTTCCATCATCATACTGCCACTTGTAATCCAGCCTTCGTGTTTTTCGCCTGTTTTGGTATTGGTGGTTACAATATGCAACGCAGGAGCATGCCCAACTGAGTCGGAGCTATAAAAATAGGCTCCGTTGCGGTGCGCATTGGTTATCATTGAATCTACCACAAATGAAAATTCATTGATTTGGCCTTGGGTAGGTATTTCTTCTATCATGAAAATGTTCATTCCTTCTTCGCCAATCAATTGGTCGGTTTGGTGTGAAGCAATCCCAATTTTGGGCGAAAATTCGGTGATTTCGAAATCAAGTAAGCGAAACGCCATTGGCAATTCGTATACATTTTTTTCCTGATCCATCGCACGCCATTCAAAATCTTTGTTTTCATATAAAAAGAAGTGTAAACGCCTTAAATCGCCCGCTCCTAAGGTACCAGCCATGATGGTGAGCCACAATCCGGCATGGCTGAGCAGGAATCCAGCATTTCGCCAAGTCATGGGTTGAAGGCGTTTCATGATAACAAAACCGAGTATCAGTAGCAAATATATGATAGTAATCACATACATCCAGCTACTGGTGATGTGCGAAAGACCAAACCTACGCACCCACTCAGATGCCTCTGCATCGTTTTGCTTGAAAGCCCCCATAAACATAACAACCACTGTCATGAGTATAAGTGCGCTTATAGAGGCTGGTACACTTGAAAGCCATTTTATTGAAGGATCTTTCCTGAAAATAAAATGGAAAGATACAATGATGGCTACTATGGCTATACCTATGATTATATTGGCTGGCCATTGTATTGCGCCTACTCCTCTGCCATGCGTGAAGAACTCGATAAAAAATCCTACCAGCAATAAGCCGGCAGCAATGATTAAACTTTCAGCATATCCCCACGGAAATGCCCAAAGTTGTTTTTTCTCTTTTTCCACTTTAAAGATTATTATTTAAAAAACATAATACGGATTAACACATCTGAATGTGTAAATATAAAGCTAAATTCAGAATCATATACTTGTCACTATGCATCAGAAGCCCAATTTTATATATGTTTATTCAGAAAGTAAACACGTATAACTCTAATTTTCTGAAATTTAGATTGCAATGAAATTTAGATTAAACATATGATGAAACACCAGGAAAAAAGGCATCAACTTGCACATCAGAATGCCTTGAGACTCAAGTCGAGGCTTTGAATCTGGTGAGTGAGTGCGCCTACCGATATAAAATCTACGCCTGTCTCAGCATAAGCCCTAATATTGGTTTTGGTGATTCCTCCGCTCGATTCAGTCAGATACCTTCCTGCAATTATCTTCACAGCCTTGTACGTATTTTCAACACTAAAATTGTCGAGCATAATGCGTTGCACATTTCCATAATTCAGAACCTGATCCAATTCTTCGAAGCTCCTGACTTCAATTTCAATATCCAGATTCATATTTTTTTCGTTGATATATCGGTTTGCCTTCTCGAGCGCCTGCACTATGCCTCCTGCAAAATCGACGTGATTGTCTTTTATGAGTATCATATCAAAAAGGCCGATGCGGTGATTGGTACCACCACCTATGCGAACCGATTCTTTGTCGAGCACCCTCATTCCGGGTGTGGTTTTGCGGGTGTCGAGTATGCGTGCGCGTGTACCTTTTATAATCTCGCAATATTCGTGTGTTTGTGTAGCAATACCGCTCATACGCTGCATTACATTGAGCACTACCCTTTCGGCAGCCAAAAGTTTTTGCACCGGGCCATGCACGGTAAATGCAATATCACCCGGCTTTACATGCGTACCATCAGGCAAAATGGGATTAAATTCGATGTGTGGTGAGTATTTGTAAAATATCTGAATTGCTCGGTCTACTCCTGCTAAAATACCTGTTTGCTTGGCTATTAGCTTGGCGTTGCCTGTAGCCTCTGTCGTTAGTATAGATAAACTGGTATGATCGCCATCGCCAAGGTCTTCAGCCATAGCTATTTCAAGCCATTTGTTGAATAATGTTTCCATGAAAAAACAATTTTTTGATACGATGCAAACGTACCAAAAAACACCACATAAGACCAAGCCAAAGGTCTTTTTATTTTGAACCGGAGGAGTATGAATTGGCTACCCGGTTATTTGTTGGGTTCTATTCTGAATTGGTGTATAAAATCCTGGCTACCAACCGATTTTAAAAGAAACGTCACATGAAACTCGCCATCCTTGGTTTTCAATTTTCCGGTGGCATAGAGAAGCTCACCTCGCTCCCCTTCATGCATGAGCGAGAACTGAAGAGGCTCGTGGCGTGAGAAGAAATTGCCAAGAATCATCTCAGCTTGTGCCCGGCTGCAAATATCTTCGTACGAAGATTGGTTGTCTACAATTACAAGTTCTATCTTAGAATTGAAATGCGAAACCAGCATTTGTGAATTTCCGTTTTCGATGGCTACAGCGATGGTGTCGGGTATACGCTGCGGCACAACCATACTGGTGAAAAACACAAAAAATAAGAAAGAAACGATTGTGGGGATATGTTTCATAACGATTATACTTGTTTTCACATACATAACTTGTAATTTACTGCAAAAATCGCACCATTACGCATTATTTGCACATTAAAATTTTCATTTTTGAATACCCCCTTTACATACTCACTTCGCAGAAAGTATATGCAGCAGATAGTTTGCCTGTACGCTTCAAAAATCATACCCATATGACCGAAGTGTTGCTATTTTTTTGTTGCATAAGCCTTTTTTATGCGAATGGATTGTAGTGGTGAAGAATATAAAATGCTAATCGCGAAAACTTTCGCATTTTACTTAAATATGTTTCGGAGCCAGCTAATATCATGTAAAATGGTTTCCACTTTATGATTTGTTTTCATAATTTTATAAAAATTTAATTTTAAAATAACTTAATATGACAAAACGTATTGCCAGATCAAACTTGCAAGTACTTTGTATTTTGCTCGCTTTTTTGATTGCCTCACCGCATTTGGTTTTTTCGCAAAAAAAACCCGACAACAAAACTACAGGCACCGAAAAACCTGAATATCCATTTAAAGGTGCCTCTTTTGGTGCACTCAAATTCAGAAACATAGGCCCAGCTTTTACTTCTGGTCGTATCGCAGACTTTGCGGTAAATCCCAAAAATTACAGCGAATGGTACGTAGCAGTAGCCATGGGAGGTGTATGGAAAACCGTAAATAACGGGACTACTTTCAGCCCTGTTTTCGACAATTATGGCGCATACTCTATTGGTTGCGTGCGCATAGATCCTACCAACACAAACGTAGTATGGATAGGCACCGGCGAAAACAACCACCAGCGTGCCATAGGTTATGGCGATGGCGTTTACAAATCTGTAGACGGTGGAAAATCTTGGAAAAACATGGGATTGAAGAATTCGCGTCAGATAGGCGACATCATCATAGACCCTAAAAACCCGGATGTAATATTTGTGGCTGCCGAAGGCTCAATCTGGGGACCCGGTGGAGAGCGTGGCCTTTACAAATCTACCGATGGTGGGAAAACATGGAACCGCAAACTCTTTATCAGTGAAGAAACCGGTGTGAACAATATAGTAATGGATCCTCGCGGCAACGGTATACTCTATGCATCGAGCGAGCAACGCCGCCGCCACGTGCACACCAAAATAGGTGGAGGCCCCGAAACTGCCATTTACAAATCTACCGACAATGGCGAAACATGGGTGAAACTCACCAACGGGCTGCCATCTGAACATATGGGTGGTATGGGCTTAGCCATTTCACCACAAAACCCCGATGTGGTATATGCCATCATAGAAGCTGCAAAAGAATCGGGTGGTTTTTTCAGAAGTGCCGATAGAGGCGAATCTTGGGCTAAAATGGGCTCATATGCCAGCAGTGGACAGTATTACAACGAGATATACTGCGACCCTCAGGTTTTTGACAAACTTTATTCAGTAGAAACGGTTTCGAAATACACCCTCGATGGTGGTAAAACATGGTTAAACCTTGGATTGGACAAACGTCACGTTGACGACCATGCTCTTTGGCTTAACCCCAACGATCCGCGCCATTTCATAATTGGTGGCGATGGTGGTGTTTATATCACCTACGATGCAGGTGCTACTTATCGCCAGGTTTCCAACCTTTCTGTTACTCAGTTTTACCGAGTAGCTGTAGATAATACCGAGCCTTTCTATTGGGTTTTTGGTGGTACTCAAGACAACAACTCTTTTGGCGGCCCCAATCAGAATCTTGCTGGTGGTGTAACGCTGGGGGAATGGGTAGTAACAGTCGGTGGTGATGGTTTCTTTCAGGCTATAGACCCTACCGACCCAAACATTGTTTACTCTGAATACCAATACGGTAATATATACAGATATGACAAAAAAAGTGGCGAGCGTCTATACATAAAACCGGCTCCTCGCAAAGACGAACTCACCTTCAAATGGAACTGGGATTCACCTTTCTTCATTAGTAAACATAAAAACACACGCCTCTATTTGGCTGCCAATAAAGTTTTCCGTACCGACGATCGTGGCCAATCTTGGAAGGTAATCAGCGATGACCTGACTGCCCAACTCGACAGAACGAATACATGGAAAGTGATGGGTAAACATTGGAGCATAGACGCTGTAGCTAAAGATGTATCTACCTCTCCTTTCGGAACTATAGTAGCAATGGCTGAATCTCCCTTAGCTGAAGGTTTGCTGTATGTAGGTACCGACGATGGTCTGATTCAGGTTTCTGAAAATGCAAACACCGACAATCCTACCTGGACCAAAATATCTACATTCCCCGGAGTGCCTGCAAATACCTACGTGAGCGACATAATGCCCTCTAAGCGCGATGCCAATATCGTATATGCTTCTTTCAGAAATATGTTGCGCGACGATATGAAACCATATCTGATGAAAAGCTCCGATAAAGGAAAAACATGGACCTTGATAACCACCGGATTGCCCGAAAACGGTTCGGTACACACGTTGGAACAGGATCATGTGAACCCATCTATACTTTTCTGCGGAACTGAATTTGGAGCTTTTTGCAGCCTCGACGATGGTGCAAAATGGTTTCAACTAAAAAACGGCCTGCCTACCATAGCTGTGTATGATATGACCATTCAGGAAAAAGAAAACGACCTGATACTGGCAACTTTCGGACGTGGGTTCTATATCATGGACAATTACTCTCCGCTGCGCGAAATCACTGAGCAATTGTATGCCAAAGACGCCCATCTATTCCCCGTACAAGATGCACTCGTATTTGTACTGAACGATGATAAATATGGACAGGGTGCCACTGTATATAGACAAGAAAAAGAAAAGGACCAATTTGAAAAAGGGGAACAGATACAAGAACCTACCCTGGCCGAGCTGGATGCCGAAAGCAAAGAGCTTAGTCCATACCTTATCTTTACCATCACCGATGATAAAGGCAATTTCATACGTCGTATCACAACCTCTGCAGGCAAAGGACTCAACCGCATAAACTGGGATTTGACCTACGAAAACAATCAACCGATAAAACTTGACAAAAACAAATTTAACCCCACCCAAAAACAAAGAGGCGGTTTCATGGTAATGCCGGGTAAATACCGCGTGTCGTTTGGTATGATGGTAGGAAATACCTTCAAAGAATTGACCGGACAAGTTGAATTTAATGCCAAAGGGCTGAACAATGTAACCCTGCCTGCTACCAACCGCCAAGATTTGGTTGATTTCTACAAACTAGCCTCTGAAATGGCGAGGGTGGTAACCGGAACCAATGAATATCTGAATGAATTGATGAAAAAAGTGGCTTCTCTCAAACAAGCTGCTCTTGTAACCTCTGGCATACCGCTCGATGTACTGAACCAACTGAGCGAAGCCGAAGCTAAACTGAATGAATACAACATAAAAATAAACGGATACGAAGCCAAAGCCAGCTACGAAGAGTTGCCTCCTCATATCCAGAGTATTTATACTCGTTTGTACAATGTGTTGTTGCCTCATTTTGAGAGCACCTCATCGCTTACCACACTGCAAAGCGAAAACCTGAATATACTAAAAGCTGAATTTGCTCCTATATATGCCGAAATCAAAAAAATGGGAGAAGAAACCATTCCTAGGCTTGAAAAAGCTGTGGAAGCCGGCAAAGCTCCTTATACTCCCGGCAGATTGCCAAACTGGAACAACTAACAGCATTCACTCTTCTTTCTATCACTTCCCGAAAAGTTATTCTTAAAACTTCTCGGGAAGTTTTTTTTTGGGGGGAGGTGAAGAATGAATGGGAAAATGATATACTATAGTTCTCACTATCTACCGTATAGTGTTCTATCCTTTATTATACTTTCGTTTTAACCAAAGTCGCATTCCAATGAACAACAATCCGATTCCCAAAGAAACAAATCCTACAATTCTTCTTCCATTTTGGTTTGCTTCAACGATAGTTTCACCTTTATAATCAATTCGATAAATCAATCGTGAAATGTTCTCAAACTTTGTAATTAAATTGTTATCATAATACACTTCTATTGGACTACCTATCTCAAATAATCTATTGTATTTCTCACCCATTTCTGATGCGTCCTTACCAGCACCAAGTGGAATACCAAAATATTGATTATTATTATTTAAGCGTATACAATACGTTAAGTTACCCCTGTGCGTTGTACTGCTAATTCCCTTTTCTACAATATATCCTGAAATATATTCTACCGAATCAATAGTTTTGGTGCTGTCATAAAGCATCCAAGCAGAGAATAATATACAAAATACCATTGGAAGGAAAATGGCGGATTGACGATATTTATAATCTTCGAGTGTCATTGATAATCTGGTCTTATGAAGCGATATGAATATTGAGAATTGCAAAAAAATGATACTAATTAATTATTGCTTGCTTTCAATATATTTCCTTATTGCGAAACATATACGCTTTGCGCTATCAAATAATTCTTTTGCTTCTTGAATACTGGGTTTTCCTGTTTCTAGAATACCTATTTCACCGGGATAACGAGAACTGGTATATACATTATCTAATAAGGCAAGCTCTTTAATATCAAATTCAATAGAGGCAGTTTGAATAATAATTGCATATAATCGTTGCAAATTATGAACTCGCGGAATTGTCATTTCATTTTCTTCAAAATAGGATTTAAATGTTTTCTCAACAGCTTGTTGTGAATGAAATGCAACTATGTTTGTCAAAAACTCAACATTCATAATTAATTCGCAGTTCATAAGATCTGCTTCTGCAAAATCAAGCCACTCCTTTGTTGTTGCCTTCATATAAAATTACCCCCTTGCTTAAAATTTCTTTCGAAAATGAACTATTCAGTTCAATGAACTTCTGATACATCGGTTTAGTATGAACTATTAAATCTATAGCAACCTCTTTGGCTGTCTCACGAATATATTCATTTACCTTCATATAAAGTTCTGTTTTTTCTCTAAATGAAGTAGGCATGTATTCATCATTGGTCACCACAAGCAAATCTATATCACTATCCTGATCAGGCGTACCATATGCATACGAACCAAAAAGTAAAACTAAATAAGGATTTAGTTCACTCAGTTGCTTTTTAAGTTGCTCTATATAAATAGTATTCACTTGCATCTGATTAGATTTCTATTTCCGGCAATTTACACCAAAATATTTGCTTTTCAAACGAGATGAAAGTAAATGGTAGGCTTGTGCCACTTTGTATTTTCAACACATACAATTTGGTAAAGTAATTTTCTGTTGAGGCGAATAGTTGTATTTTTTTAGACTAAAAACACTATTGTTTCAGATTCTTATTCAACAATTCTACAAGTTCAAATATCTTTGAAACAGGATTTTGCAAATGAAATGGCAATTGCTTTTTCAATTCGTAAAGCTTTTTTGCACGTTCTATGGCTTTTCTCTGGTTTGCGCGGGTATCATCATCCAATCTGTTGTAATTATTGTAGCAAAAGTCCCACCTCTTCCCTTCTTTCTCGTAGTTCAAATTCCACAAGTCGCCCAATTTCTGATAATAAAATTTTCTATGATTCTCATGGTCTGTGTATTGATAATGAAGATAAAACCACAACTCGAAAGCATCGTTTGAATATGATACTTTATATCCCCAATTCATAGCCCTTGATATGGCATTGTCAAAATCTGGTATGCAATTCTCTTCATCACGTTTAATGTCTAAATCGAAAACACACCAAATTTCATCGTAAGCTTTTTGTTCAGACAATCTGAAAGCCGTATCCACGAGTTTCAGTTTAGATTGACCTAATTCAACCACTTCAACTCTGAGTGTTACTACAGGGAATGACTTGAAATAGAGTTCCTCAGTCTGACCTTCACAAACAATTAAAATAGTTCGTTTCTTTTCTTCAGTTTCTATTTTGTATTTTGAAGGTTTAGTCTTTTTAAGCCAAGGCTTTTCCCCAATTAAATCAGACCTTTTAATATAAGTTTGTTTCTTAGGCATTTACTTTACTATTAAAAAGTTTCACTAGTGTCTATTAATTTATGTTAAAATGGATCGAAGCCCAATTTCAACTGCCCATAATCTTGAGATTGCTCTATTTCAATATGCTGGAACAACTCTTTGATGTTGTCCTTTGCCAAGAGAGAACTACCGAGTATTCTCATAACCTCATAAATACTTCTGTTCAAAGCAAGCTTTCTTTCAATTATAGCAACAGTGCAGTAAGTGATGATGGCAATGTAAACCTGTATTCTTACAGCACTCTCCGTATTTCCCCAAAAAGACTTGATACGCATATGTTCTTTCATCCACTTGAAGAAAATCTCTACAGACCATCTGTTTTTATAAAGGAAGGCTATGTCCTTTGCTTTCAGAAAGAAATTGTTGGTATAGTAGCTAAAAGTTCGTTTAAGTCCAGATTCGTAATAAACTATTCGCCTAATTTCAGATGGATAGTTTTCATTGTTACCTTTCGTAGTAAATCTGACGGTTTGATCTCTCAATATATTATCTGTTCCTTCCAGAAAATCTTCTCCTGCAACTACTTCAAATTTTGGTGTTCGCTTTTCTCTTATTATGAAGAACGAGTTGACAAGTTCGATACGATAGAGCCTTTTCAAATCCCAATAGCCCCGGTCGAAGATATAGCAAGCAAGTGGTTCATAACTAATCCAGTCCATTGCATTTACATCGTGAATAGCGGCTTGTGTAATATTAAACGATACAGGTATCTGCGTCACAACATCCAGTTGTGTGTGAACCTTAATTCCCGATTTGGTGCTTCTGAAACGTGCCCATTCAAAAAGAGTCATACAGAGGTCTATTGTGGTGGAATCAAAGGCATAAAATCTTCCATCGAGTTCAAATACCTTATCAATTCTCTTCTGTTGCGCAAGCGAAACCATATAATAGGCGAATTCCTCAAAAACGTGATAATCCCGCAATTGATTAGCCTTGGAAAGCGCACTTCTGTTAATTGGTGTTTTTCCAAAGCCAAGATGAAAGGATTTCTTAGCATGTGCCATAGTGATATCAGTAAGCTCTCGAAGGCTGTTGCAGCCATCCAATTGACCAAAAATCAGAACTATCATATGACTCCAATAAGTCAATCCCCACCGTTGGGTTCTATCGTCAATTCTTTTTATTACAAGTCTTTCGAAGTATCTTTTAGGAAGGAAGTCAGTAATTTGACTGAAGATGTATTTGCCAGAGTTCATTGCACGCAGAAGTTTGGTATACCAATAAAGGTAACCATTTCAAAAGTGCGACAAGGTTTTGGCTAAAATACTTATTGATTATAAATATGTTATGATTAATTTTAAACAATTTTAATAGACACTAGTGAAAAAGTTTATTAAAATCCCCAAGAAACGGAATTGCGCCATATTTTCCTTCAATATAGTCTTTTTCAAAAGAAGCATTGTTGCGAATTCCTTTAAACTGTACGAGCGTATATATATGGCTTTCACCATATTTATCCTTTTCAACAAATTCTATTTGATCGCGCCTCAATAGCTCTGGCGAAAGTAAATTTGTATCATGTGTTACAAAAATCAATTGCGCTTTTGAATTGCTTTTAGAGTTAAAAAGTTCGACTATCTTTTTAGTAATTAATGGATGAAATCTTGCGTCAAATTCGTCAATGAAAAGAGTTTCGCCATTATTCAATGCTCTTAATAAAAATGGGCTAAGTTCGAACATTTTAATTGTTCCTTCAGACTGAGTAGATTGAAAATGGAGTTTCTGGATACCTACTTTCTTTTTTTCGCTATACTTATCATGAGACGAAAGAATAAGACCAATTTTATTCCCTTGGTCAATACTTTCGAGCAACTCAGTTGGTGCATCCTCAACCACATTTTCCTTCGACAATTCAATTAAGTCAAGTGCTTTAATACCTGTATCAGCCAATTTCAGAAAATCAACTATTCTAATTTTCTGATTGTCGTCGTCTAAGGCTGTTCCAGCAACATTAAATAATTCTCTATCAGACAACCCACTGAGTACAGTGATAGAAGTAATGCTTTCGATTAAATTTTTTGACAATTTTCCGTTCATGGCTGAAACTGCCGACAAAAACAATGAATTGGTTCTGAAAATCTCATTGTCTTCACCAAAGAAATTCAGTATTTTACTTCCTTCGTTGTAATGCTTTTTACTAATTTCTTTGATTTCATTATTTTCTCGAATAAAATAACAAACCTCCCTTTCATTTGGGGTGCCATACAACCATTCACTTGTAATTTTTTTATTGGTAGCTTCAAATCCAAAACGATATTGGATGTTATTTGAGATAAAAATTAATTGAAAGAATGATGGCATTTCTTCTGTTTCATTCGAAAGTTGAAAACTTTCAATATATCTCAAAATATTTTCATCCTTTACAGACTGTTTTATAATGCGGATGAAACTAACCAAGGCTTTAATAAAGTTGCTTTTACCACTGGCATTTGCACCATAAATGGCTTTACTTTTTAATACAGATACTTTGTCAGTTATAAATATGGTATTGGTGTCCTCAAGTTCTTTAATCTTTGCAGTGGTCAGGTTAATGGATTGAATATCCTTGATTGACCTGAAATTTCCAATTGAGAATTCAATTAACATACTCTTAATTTTATTTTTTGCAGATATATTGCAAATATAAGATTTAATTCAATACAAATCCAATTTTAGTCTGAATATTTTATCCCCATTCATCCCTCCTTTTAATCCTAGCATTTCAAGTTTGGCAGCAAGATTTTCTCTTGTTTCTCCCTATTGATATTTTTTGACATTTCTCCATATACATCCAAGCCCCCGAAAAATATGATTTTACTCAAGTTTGTAGTGAATGAGGCAGAGACAGCAGGCAGGGCGTATAAAAGCGCAAACGATTGGATACTGTAAAATACTAGACAACAACAAAATGAAACTAAAAAAAATTATTGAAATAGGCATTTTGTAAATATAATAATCTATCGTATCTTGTTACAAAAATAATAAGAATATGGAAGCCAAATATAAAAGTCTATCAC
>JAIFMY010000214.1 GCA_020048155.1 Bacteroidota bacterium | reverse complement strand
GCGAACAATATTCTGGCGTGCTGCCTGCAACAAGTCTGCTATCTTGGCATATAACTGCTCATCTTTCAAAAGTTGGCTCATAATACAAGTTATATATTCTGTATTTGCTTTTTATATGATTTCTAATTTCCAAAACTGTAATTGTAATTCATTATATCTAAAAAGATGCTATTCTAAAACAAAAATATACAAAAAAAGTAATGGATTGGCACTAAGTCAACCGTTTGCTAATCAATCCCTATCTTAATTGATTAGGTAATTACGATGTTAACTCATTCGCTATTTTCTCAGCTTGTTTCAAAACAGTTTCTGTGGCAAGCATTTGCATATCAGGTGGGTAACCGTATTTTCTCAATATTCTTTTTACGGCCACTTTCAATTTAGCTTTTACGCTTTCCCTTATAGTCCAGTCAATTGAAGCATTTTGCCTTATAGTTTCTGTAAGCACAACAGCTAGTTCTCGCAATTTATCCTGTTTCATAAGTTCTCTGGCACTATTGTTATCGGCAACTGCTGTATAAAAAGCATATTCAAAATCGGTAAGCCCCATATGCTTGGCTTCATTGTCAGTTTCAACAATTTCCTTACTCAGATTTATGAGTTCTTCTATTACTTCTGCTGCAGTTAGTATCTTGTTGTGATATTTTCGGATTGAATTTTCAAGCATTTCCAAAAATGTTCGGCTTTTTACCAGATTCATTTTAGCTCTCGATTTTATTTCATCATTCAGGAGTTTTTTCAACACCTCAAGAGCCACATTCTTATGTTCCATTCCTTTGAGTTCCATCAAAAACTCTTCTGAAAGAATTGAAATATCAGGTTTCTTAATTCCTGCAGCATCAAAAACATCGATCACTTGTTCTGAAACGAGTGCTTTATCGATGACCTGCCTTATGGTAGTTTCAATTTCTTCATCTGTTTTTCCTGAACCGGTGACATCAAATTTGGCTAAACGCGCTTTTACAGCCTGAAAAAATGAAATTTCGTCTTTAACATCCATAGCCTGATCGTGAGGTATGGCAATGGCAAAAGCCCGAGAAAGTGCTGTAACTTCGTTTATATACCTTTTCTTACCATCCTCAATTCCTAAAATATGTTCTTCTGCGGCCAGTATCAAAGACAATTTTTTAGAAGTGTCTGCTTCAAAATAAGTTTCGTATTCAAAGCCGTTATACATCTGAGATACTACTTCCAATTTTTCTAGCATAAGTTTTACAGCTTCTTCCTGCAGAATAGTTGGATCGCCCTTACCACCAGCATCAGAATAGAAAGCCAAAGCCTGTTTCAGGTCGGCAGCTATGCCCAAATAATCAACAATCAGACCACCGGGTTTATCCTTATATACACGATTTACGCGTGCAATGGCTTGCATGAGGTTGTGGCCTTTCATTGGCTTATCTATGTACAAAGTGTGCATACTTGGGGCATCGAACCCTGTGAGCCACATATCTCTAACGATAACAAGCTGTAATTCATCATCCGGGTTTTTCATTCTTTCGGCCAAAACACGGCGTTGTTCTTTTGTAGTATGATGCTTAGCAATTTTAGAGCCATCTGATGATAAAGATGTCATTACTACTTTTATCACCCCTTTATTGAGTTCGTCTGAATGCCATTCAGGTTTAAGGTCAATGATAGCCTCGTACAGTTCGGCAGCAATTCTGCGGCTCATACACACTATCATACCTTTGCCTTGAGAAACCTCCTGACGTTGGCCAAAGTGAATGACAATATCTTTTGCTATGTTTTTTATTCTATTCCCGCTCCCCACCAAAGCTTCCAATTGCGTCCATCTGGCCTTTGCCTTTTGAGTATTGGTAAGATCTTCTTGTTCTAATTCATCATCCAGTTCGTCTACCAATTTCTTACCTTCTTCACTTAGGGTTACTTTAGCCAAACGACTTTCGTAAAAAATGCGGACAGTTGCACCGTCTTTTACAGCTTGCGCAATGTCGTATATGTCCACATAGTTACCGAAAACACCAGGTGTATTTACATCTGTATTTTCAATAGGAGTTCCGGTAAACCCCAAATATGTGGCATTGGGCAATGCATCGCGCATATATTTGGCAAAACCATATACAGTTTTCTTTCCCACCACATTACCTTCACTATCTTTAGTATCTAAGGATTTGGCTTTAAATCCGTATTGTGTGCGATGTGCTTCGTCGGCAATTACAACAATATTTTCTCTCTCCGAAAGCGTTTCGTATACATTGCCTTCGTCAGGCTGAAATTTATGAATAGTAGTAAACACAATACCACCTGATGCTACTTTGAGCAATGTTTTGAGTTGATTACGATCCTCTGCCTGGACAGGCTCTTGGCGCAGGAGTTGTTTGGATGCAGCAAAGGTATCAAACAATTGGTCGTCTAAATCGTTTCGATCAGTGATAACAAGAATAGTTGGATTATCTAATACCAATACAATTTTTCCGGTATAAAAAACCATCGACAATGATTTTCCACTGCCTTGTGTATGCCACACAACACCACCTTTTCTATCGCCTGCGAGTTGCTTTTTCACCCCTTTCAGTCCATAACTCTCAGGCGATTCATTCAAGACACCTTCAGATATAATCACAGGATTAAAGCCGGTGGCTCTCAAGGTAGATTCAATAGCTCTGTTTACGGCATAATACTGGTGGTACGCTGCCAATTTTTTAACGGTGGTAATACTTGTAATGCCAGTTTGGGCATCTACTTTATTCATTTTTTCAAAAACAATAAAATGCCTGATTAAATCGAGGAGTGTGTCCTTATTCAACATTCCTTGAATAAGTGTTTCCAATTGACTAGTCAGGTGCGATGCTTCCGTCTTGCCATCCGCAGATTTCCAAGTCATAAATCGCGAAAATCCAGCAGAAATGCTACCTGACTTGGCTTCCAAACCGTCGGAGATGATCACTATGCTGTTGAAAGTAAACAATCCGGGAATTATGGACTTATATGTTTCGATTTGTCTAAATGCTGAATGTAAGGTGGTGTTTTCGTCTGCTGCATTTTTCAACTCTATAACTACCAAAGGAATGCCATTTACAAACAGAATTATGTCGGGGCGCTTGTTGTGTCCGTTTTCTACCACAGTAAATTGATTGGCAACTACAAACTCGTTGTTGTCTGGATTTATAAAATCTACAAGCCACACTCTGTCTCCACGATCGTTGCCATCGACACGCTTATACACAGGTATGCCTTCTGTAAGAAATCGATGAAAAGTCTCGTTGTTGCTCATCAATTCGGGCAATGAAATGCGCTGTAATTCTTTGATAGATTCAGCCAATACATCATGTTGAATTCCCGGATTAAGCCTCTTAACAGCATTATGCAATCTGTTCAATAACAAGACCTGCTCAAAACTATCTCTTTCAGGTTTATCGCCATCCGGGGCTATATCCGGAGCGTAGATATACTTGTAGCCCAATTGACTAAACAATTCTATAGCAAAAGCTTCTATCGTATTTTCCGTGATTTTGGTCATGGCGTATAAAATTTATCCTCCACCCATTTGGCGGGATTGTTTTTGATGTAGTCAGAAATTTTGAGAAATGATTCATCATCACGAATGATATGGTCATGGAAGCGAGATTGCCATCTAAATTGTGGTTCTATCTGACGTGCTAGTATGGATACTCCAGCTTTGAAACCTCTAATTAATGAAGCCAAATTTTTGGATTGCGGTCCAAATTTATTTAACGGTTGACCGGCATCCATATCCATGCTTTGCATATTGTACTGGTTTTCGCCAATACCTATAACAGCATGAAAATGATTTGGCATTACCACGTATTCCCCCATATGCAAATTCATATCTGGTCGCATTTCAAATGTTTTTACCCATTCTGAATTTACCAATTTACCAATTTCCGACAATTTCATTTCCCCTTCAGAAATATTGCCAAACCAACAAATACGGTGATGGGTGCATATGGTAACAAAATACAGTGCATTCCACCCATAATTCCAAAAATAGGCACGTGCGGATGGTATGCGATATTTGTTTTGAAATTTTTCCATCGATCACAATTTATACAATGTTTTTTCAGCCATTGTATTGCGAATATAATGAATTCAATGTATTGTGCAAAATGTGGATTTATAAAATACCGTAGAGACGCAATGCTTTGCGTCTCTACAATAATCGCGTTTTCCCATTCAGACGCAATGCATTGCGTCTCTACATCGTTGTCAACGCCAATTCGATTTTGGTTTCGTTGTCCTTTAATTTTTGCAGGAATTTTTCCGTGAAATCGATCAATGATTTTTCATTTTCAAGGATGGTGCTTTTGCAATAATGAAAATAACGACCTGCATTCTCATTCCATTCAAAATCAGACAACATCCCTATGGCCTCGAGAACCTTTTCAGGCTCGCCCTTTTTATAATCTTCAGGTACGCGCACTGAAAAATCTACACTAGATATATCGAAATCTATATTCACATCCATATTAAAACTATATTCTGCAATTCGGTATGCATTGAAGAATGGTACGAAACCATTCATCCTGATTTCATTAAACGGTTTATACTTATTGTCTTTAGAAAAATGATCTTTGAAGGTTAAAGCCATGTATTTGGGTAATTCCTTAAAATTATCTTGCATGGATTTTGCAATTTCATAATTGTCGCCTTGCTCCAGATAAGATTTGAACTGGCTCATAAATTCCATATCCATTAAATCTTGTGTCATTTTCAAAAGTATTGATTTATATTGTTGTAATACCGAAAGCGTATTGCAGTCGGTGGTGACTTCTATACACTTGTTCAACCATCCGGAAATAAGGTCGTTTGGGGTACCATCATAAACACGTACCGAAAGCAGTCTGTTGTCTATTTCTCTTCTTTCTTTTTCATCTACCTCCCATGTAGAACGGTCGGGTTCTTTGCCCAAATCTAAGGTCAGATATACTATAGCCAGCACCTCCAGCCCGTTGTCGCGTACCTGCTTGTAATAAAACGGTATCTGGTTTGTGGTGTCGAAAGCATTGTTTATTTTGTTCTCAATAACAATGGCTTGTGTATCTGTAGAAATGGTAATATCGCGCCGGCCTTGCTCACGAACTACCTGAAAATTGCTTTCTCCGCTAAATTGAACAGACTGGGTAGATATCCGGTTCAGAAAATCAATGAACAACATCAAATATTTGTCTTCGCCCTTGTGGTTTGCATTAGGCGAGAGCAAAACCCTGAGCACATCGCTGTGCAGATTCTCGTGGTGATATTTGCCCGAGATGATTTCGAACAGGTTTAAGCCTTTAAATGTGTCTTTATCCGACAAGTCAGATTTTTTGCGCCCATGCTGCAGCATAAAATCTATAAGTTTTTCGTATTTTTCCATGCTCATTATCGCTTTTTAAATTTCTAACCTCACCTCGCCACTCATCAGTTTTGGCAACAAATTGTCGCGCATGGCTGTTAAGGTACGGATTTGAGTTTGGTTAGAATCCATCTTTTCTATTATTTCATCAAAATGTAATTGACATCTTGAAACAACATCCTTAGGAGGAATTTTAAAACTTATGTTTTTTAATCCTTCTATTGTTAAAGCTTGCTGTGTGCTTCCTATTGTAATTGAAGCTAGTTCGTCTTGCCCAATTTTAGAAATTAGCCATAAATATATTATTGAACTTGGAATATCTTTAAAATCTTTGAACCAAGTCAAATTTCCATCTTTGAAATAAAATTTATCGGATGGTTTTACACGATATGCTACCCCAATTGTACCAACTGAAGTCATTAAAATATCACCTGCTTGCGGACTACCGTATTTCCCCATTATTTCGTTGAAGCGTTCATTAGAAATATAAAGTTCACTTGATGTTGCCCCATTATTTCTAAGTTCGATTATTTCTTTGCTCCTATAAAAAGGAACACCTGACAAAACATATTCAGAATAAAAAATTCTTTTACTTGAAGATATAGTTAATATTTCCCCCAATTTCTTTTCCTCCCACTCATCCTTCGCTTCTTCCACAAACCACTGCCTGAAAAGCGTTTCGGCCATTTTTTCGAGGGTGGCGTTCTGGCGGTGCAGCAGGTCTATTTTATCGTCGAGGCTACTGAGCACCGTGGCTATGGCGTTTTGCTCGGGAAGCGGGGGAACTGGAACCTGAATTTCTTTTAAAGAAGTTAATGGATTACTAATTGAAGGGACACCAACTTGTCCTTCATATTTAAGAATTTGATATTGACCAAATTCCGATTTAAAAAAATATAATAAGAATTCACTGTTCATTAAGTCGGAATTAACAGTGAGCTTCATACCCGATTGTGATATTACATATCTCGGATACTTATTTTTAGGAACTAAACCAACTTGGCCGATAGTACCTCTATGTGTAAATACCAAATCCCCAGGTTTACAATTGCTCCCAATCAGTTCATCCGCCTTTTCTTCAGATAAATAGACAAACTCACCATCAACGAATCTGGAATAGTTTAAATTTGTTCCTCTTATTACTGGAATACCTTTTTCAACAAAATTGCTAGCTTTTATATTTGAGCCAAACGGTCCCATTGCAATTGCTCTTCTGTCTTCTGATTTAATCTCAATAACTCTTTTTAAATCCCAATGAATTGGTATTTGTCCAAAATCTGTTTCCCGCCTCTTACTGCTTGATTGACTTAAAGTACTACTCATTGATTATAATCTTAGCAAGGTTAGCAGCAATGATTTCATTCAGTCTGGCTTCTTCCTTCAGTTGGGCGTCCAACTCAGCCTTTAGGCCAGCAAAGCGTTCTGCAAAATCAAAATCGTCTTCATCGTCGGGTAGGCCTACATAGCGGCCAGGGGTAAGCACATAGTCAAGCTCCTTCAC
>JAIFMY010000066.1 GCA_020048155.1 Bacteroidota bacterium | reverse complement strand
CTTACTTTTGAAAAACATAAATACTAGAGCTCATTATCAATGAGTTTCATTCAAATTTTAGTTAATTCTCGGATTTACCGGACAACAATGACTTTTTTTATATCGTGCCTTCAATCAGGGATTTGAAAAGGAGTAAATAGCCAGGAGCTTGCATGAAAACGAACATTCCAAAAAATTAGAAACTTTCGGAAATCTGATTATCATAGAATTAGAATATAGACACAACAGGTTTACTGCAAGCCGAGGGCATCTAAGATGATATTGGTGCCACCCGTATTTTCGCTTACATAGTTGCCGGAAGTTTTGGCAGCCTTCTCGCGGAATGCGGCATCGGTAGCCAATTTTTCCACCAAATGATTGTATTCCCCCTTAGGCCCAAACAATACGGGTACGCCATATACGGCAGCCTCGAGTATGTTGTGTATGCCCTTGCCAAATCCGCCTCCTATATAGGCTACTTGTCCGTATTTGTAGAGGGCAGAGAGCATGCCTATGTTGTCTATTATCAGCACACGTTTATCGGCAAGGGTTTCATTGGCTGCTTGTGAGTAGCGCAAGTAGGGTACCCGCAAGCGAGAAGTGATAGCCGCAATATGCGATTCTTGTATTTCGTGTGGGGCTATGATGTATTTTGTATTGGCCGTGCTGTTATTCACCTCATTTATTATCAGTTGTTCGTCGGGTGGCCAGGTACTGCCTGCTACTATCACAAAACCAGTGGCACTGAACTCTGATGCTATGCGAATATCGCGCGGGGTATTGGCAATGCTGTAAACACGGTCGAAACGCGTATCTGGTGCTACAGAAGCATGACCTATGCCCGAATCTTGCAACAATTGCAATGATGAAGTATTCTGTACATAAAGATGCGTAAACATATGCAACCAGCTTTTGTACCAGGCACCATAAAATCTGAAGAACACCTGATTGGGGCGGAATATGCCCGAGATAAGATAGGTAGGTACATTATTTTGCTTGAGTTGGCGCAAATGGTGGTACCAGAATTCGTATTTCACGAATATGGCCACCGTTGGATTTATTTTATTCAGGAAATATCGGGCATTGCTGCGGGTATCGGGCAGCAGGTACAACACCAAATCGGCGCCCTGAAAGTTTTTCCTGATTTCGTAACCCGATGGGGAAAAGAAAGTAAGTACAATCTTATAAGAAGGATATTGCGCCCGTATGGCTTCGAGCAGTGGTCGGCCTTGCTCAAACTCACCAAGCGACGATACGTGCATCCACACAACCTTTTGTCCGTTTACAAAACCTTCAAACTGGCTGAGTTTCTTGCGAGTTTCCACCAGCCCTTGACTTAGCAAACGGGCTTTGAGAACACGCAGTGAGAACAATTTTACAAGAAAAAAATAAACTGATACCGAAAAATTATACAGAAATACCATGCTTGTATGTGTATTTAAAACCAATTACAAGCCCCGAAATTAGTAAAAGTTCGTGAATTGTGTAACCCAGAAACTGAAACGTAAGCTACTTATGCAATGTCTTGCGTGTGGAGTAATTTATTTTCAGGGCATTTGCCTCTCTGAGTTTCATTTTCACATCGGTAACTATACCCATATTGGTATTCTCATCCACTTTCAGAGAAGTAGTCATAAAAGGTATTTCAGCCTCAGAGCGGGATTCGCGTTCGGCGGCTATGTAGTCGCGTATGTCGTTGAGGGTAGCAAATTGGTCGTTGAGCTGAATCATGGGCTCGGTGCCGTATTTCGATTGGTATGCCGGCATGGGTTCGCCGATGAAGATATAACTCACCAGCGATTTTTTCTCCAGTTTTTTCACTTCAGTTGCATCCGGTAAAGTCACCTGCACTTTCAGTTCGTTTTTGCGCATGCTGGTAGATACCATGAAGAAGAAAAGCAGCATGAATACAATATCGGGCAGCGATGCTGTGGAAATGGGAGGAATAGATTTTTTTGTGGTTCTGCTTTTGAAACGTGCCATATTATTTCCCTCCTACATTTCTGGGTTCGGCCTCAGATATACTCAGGGGTATGATTTCCTTTACCAATTCCTGCTGATATTCGGGCAATTTGTCAAACTCTTTTCCGTAAATCCGTATCGAAAGCTCGTTTTTTAGTTCATTAAATGCTCCTACCAATTCGTTTTGAACTTCAATATACTTGGCATACTTTGTTCCCCTATCGTTTTGCAATGAAACTACGCCTTTGGAGATGGTGGTATTGGGGCCAAAAATCCTGATGAGCCTTTCCATATCATTCACTATTTTGGCGTTTCCGGTAGCCAAGGCATCGGCTTTTTTCATAGCCAGGGTTTCGGTTTCCGATAGTTTCTCATCGTTGCGCGGATTGATTATAAAATCCTTCACCATGTTTCGTAATTGAGATATATCAATAGGATTGCCTTCTACAGCCAGGTTGTTGTCTTTGTTTATGTGCACTGCCAGTACATTGCGTTCTTTTATAGGGGGAGGCAATGGGGTATCTTTGGGGATTGAGGGTGGCAGTTTGCGTGCCATACCGCCATCTACATCCATGGTGGTAGTAACAAGAAAAAATATGAGCAACAGAAAAGCAATATCGGCCATGGAGCCTGCATTTATTTCCGGTATAGGTCTTTTTGCCATATTTTACTTAGGTATTAAAAATTGCTTGGGTGCGTATAGCATTTATTTGAAAAATCCGGAAAGCTCCGACACGAGCATGGACACCAGCGCACCACCAAACAAAAAGTATAGCGTGTACAATCCGATATCTGTAATAATAAGGCGTGCAGATGTATTATCGGGGCCTGTATATCCGGGTATTTCGAGGGGTGTACCATCGGCCAGTGCATAAGATATAAGCAAAATGATACTTAGTGCACCAATGGCAGAAAACCCCTTTACTAAAGATTTTGGATGGCGCACCATATCTACAATTGCAAAAGCCATGACCAGTGCAAAAGCAATAAAGAAAAGCAAATATGTCCACAATAGAATTATATCGGTAACCAGAGGCTCTTCGTAGAGTGTGCCTGCAGTTTCGGGTACTACTCCTCCGAAAAAGAACAATGAAGTAAGCACAAGAGAAATAACTACAAGCGTAATATTTGTGATATTGGATATAAGTTTGGTAGACATGCGACTTACTTATTTTTCAGTTCATATTTTACTAACAAATCTATAAGTGAAATGGATGCATCTTCCATCTGAATGGTCATGCTGTCGATCTTTGAAAGCAAATAGTTGTAAAACATTTGCAGGATGATGGCCACTATAAGTCCGCCAATGGTAGTGATAAGCGCCACTTTTATACCTCCGGCCACTAGCGATGGGCTTATATCTCCTGCAGCCTGTATGGCGTCAAAAGCCTGCACCATACCTATCACCGTACCCAAGAAACCCAGCATAGGCGCAAGGGCTATCATAAGCGAAATCCATGGTAAGTTTTTTTCGAGTAGGCTCATTTGCACACCTCCATATGAAATGACCGATTTCTCAACCACATCTATGCCTTCGTGTGCACGGTCGAGTCCCTGATAGAAGATACTGGCAACAGGGCCACGGGTATTGCGGCAAATTTCTTTCGCGGCATCTATGCCGCCCGTTTCTAGTGCGTTTTCAATATTGCGTATCAGTTTTCCGGTATTGGTGGTGCTGAAATTGAGATACAAAATACGTTCGATGGTAAAAGCCAGACCGAGAATAAAACTCACCAGCACAAATCCCATGAATATGGCTCCACCTTCAATGAACTTGGTTTTGAGTTGTTGGTGAAAAGGCTCTTCGCCATCGTCGGCAAATAATTGTTCATCCGACATTTCTTCGCCCTCTTCCATCAGGTTTTCGGTGGCAGTGGTATCAGAGTTTCCACCAGTGTTGGTGTTTTGAGCCAGAGTAAAGGAATTAGCTCCCACAGTAAACATAACTATGAGACCTAAAATTACGAGTAAATTTTTCATGATTGTTGCAAAATGAAAGTACTGAATACAATGATAATCAGAAAATCAAGCGGAGAGACTGGGATTCGAACCCAGGATACCCTTGTGAGGTATACACACTTTCCAGGCGTGCGCCTTCGGCCACTCGGCCATCTCTCCGTGTATTTCAATTTTGTTTAGCGGGGCGAAGGTAGCATTTTCTTTCTAAATACATAGCAATATTTTTTGCTGATGATGTTATTTTTTTATCTGCTCATCGGTTCAGGTACTTCATGCATATGTATTTATGTATGCAGTGCCGGCTACCCGAACATCTATTTCATAGTTATTTCACCAGCGATATTGGTTCTCAGGTATAATTTTACTTCCTCGGGGCGCAGATTCTGCCCAAGCAAAAACATGAGTTTGGTAATTGCGGCCTCTGTGGTAATGTCGAAGCCACTTATCACGCCTATTTCGTGAAGCGCAACGCTTGTTTCATATTTCCCCATATCTACGCTTCCGGCGGTACATTGGGTTACATTGTAAATGATGAGGCCATTGCGAATGGCTTCTTGCAAAAGATTTATAAACCAATCGTCGGTGGGTGCATTGCCCGAACCATAGGTTTCCACAATCAATGCTTTCAGGCCTTTTACCCCAAGTACAGCTTTTACAAATTGCTCTGATATACCGGGGAAAAGGGTGAGTATGCCCACATTGTTGTCCATTTCGGTATGAAATTTAACTACCTTGCCATGCGAAGGGTAGTGTATAGCCTGCAAATTGTAGTTGATATGTATGCCTGCTTCGGCCAGCAGCGGATAATTGGCACTTTCAAAAGCCTCGAAATACTCTGAATTGCGCTTGGTGGTACGGTTTCCTCTGAAGAGCTTATTCTCGAAAAATACACAAACCTCAGGCACTATGGGGCGGTTGTTTTGCTGTGCAGCGGCTATTTCAATGGCAGAAATCAGGTTCTCTTTTCCATCGGTACGCAGGGTTTCTATGGGTAGTTGCGAGCCTGTAAGTATCACGGGCTTATTCAGGTCTTCGAGCATGAAACTGAGGGCAGATGCGGTGAAGGACATGGTGTCGGTACCATGCAGTATTACAAATCCGTTGTACTTGTCGTGGTTTTCTTTGATGATATTCACCAGCCGTTCCCATACCTGAGGATTTATGGTAGACGAGTCTATCGGGTTTTCGAAAGAAATGGTATGCAGGTCGAAACCGAAGTGCTTGAGGGCCGGCACCAATTGCGAAATACGATTGAAGTCGAAAGGCTTGAGGCTTCCGGTTTCAGGGTCGTGCATCATACCTATGGTGCCACCGGTGTAAATGATGAGGATAGAAATATTATTGCTGTACATATTGGGTTATTTTGAACAGATTTTCGGCATTTTGAGTGGTTGTGCTGGCTATATGCTCCAGACCGGTCTGATACACTTCTGCCATTTTTTGGGCGGTATGCACTATATATGCGCTCTCGTTGCGCTTGCCACGGTATGGCACAGGGGGCAAGTACGGCGCATCGGTTTCAAGCAGTATGTGCTGCAAAGGTATATGAGGCAGTATCTGGCTCAGATTTGAGTTCTTGTAAGTAAGCACACCGCTTATTCCCAAATAAAATCCCATAGACGTAATTTGCTGCGCTTGCTCAAGGCTTCCTGCAAAACTATGGAAAACCCCGCTCAGTGTTTCAAATTCGGGTTCACAAAGTATTTCAATCAGTTCGTTTACCGACTCGCGGCTATGTACCACCACAGGCAAATTCATAGATATGGCCATGCGACACTGGCGGCGAAAAACTTCCTTTTGCAACTCTGCGTGCGTTTTGTCCCAATATAAATCCATACCTATTTCACCAATGGCCAGGTATTTTCGCTCCGAAAGTTTTTTTTCCACATAACTTATTTCGGCCTCCAGGGTTTCGGGCTTTACCGAAGTTGGGTGCAAACCCATCATCATGAGGCAATTGTACGGATACATATCAGCAAGCGCGTGCATGGCTTTGGTCGATTCCAAATCTACATGCGGAAAAAGCATATACTGAACGCCGGCTGCAATGGCATTTTGTACAACTGTAGCGCAATCGTTTTCATCAATAAGGTACAGGTGAGTATGGGTGTCTATGAGGAACTTGTTCATGCAAATAATTGAAATTAAATAGTAAAGTTGTTGTGTAGCATACAATTGCTTATTGTAATTTGCGAAGTTTATTATTTCTTTTGTACTCACAAAATTTGCAAAGTTTTTTGAATAATGAATCTTCAACTAAATAATAAATATTTTATCGTCACCGGAGCATCCAGCGGATTTGGATTAGCAATCACCGAAGCATTGCTTGCAGAAGGTGCAAATATATTAGCTGTAGCCCGTAGCAAAGATGGGCTTGATACACTTAAATCACGTTTTCCTAGTGGTGTAACTACGTTAGCAGGCGACATAACCCTGGCTGCTACTCAGGATAAGGTGTTGGAAAAGCTTGGCAAAAATGTGCTATCTGGGGTGGTTGTGAATGCCGGTGGTCCTCCAGCCATGTCGTTTTGCGAATCGAATTTGGCTGACTGGGACGCAGCATACCAGCAGGTACTGCGCTGGAAGATAGAATTTACCAAAAAATTTCTTCCTCTGCTTGAACCCCATAAATACGGTCGTGTATTATATATTGAAAGCGTTTCGGTACTTCAGCCTATTGAAAACCTGGTACTGAGTAACTCTTTGCGCATGGCAGTAGTGGGTTTTGTAAAAACATTGTCGCAAGAAAAAGCACATACTGGTATTACATTTAATATAGCAGCACCTGGCTACCATGCTACTGCAGCCATGTTGCGCCTTTTCCGTAAACGTTCAGATTTGATGGGCCTAACCCTTGAAGAGGCAAAGCATACTTACGAATTGGAATCTCCAATGCAAAAACTGGGCGACCCCCACGATTTTGCAAAATTCGCCGTTTGGTTGCTTTCTCCTTATTCCAAATTTGTAACCGGGGTTACTTACCCATTCGATGGTGGTTTGCTGAAATCGTCGATGTAAAATATAAAATAGAAAAGGGCTGCAATGCCCTTTTTTTTGTCTTTTTTGCTTTCGCCCATGCAGGGCTGTTAATGGTTTTGTTCAGTTTACATAGGGTGTTGCCCTATGCTAATGCTCATGCCCCTTCAGGACTTAACTAAGCGATTTTGATATTCAAGTTTTTATTCAACTCTATTGAATATCTTCCACCCACATTCGGCTTCGCTCTACTGCTTTGCGCCATTTGGTGTAAAGTCTGGTGCGTTGATCCTCATCCATCTTTGGGGTGAAAATATGGTATTTACTATTATTGGCGGCCAGGTCGGACCAATTCCAGAAACCGGTAGCCAAGCCTGCAAGCATAGCCGCACCTGTAGCGGTAGATTCTACATTTTCGGGGCGTA
>JAIFMY010000195.1 GCA_020048155.1 Bacteroidota bacterium | reverse complement strand
GGGCAGTCCAGTCAATCGACATATATTCTTTAGGCAGACGCTTCGACTCTTCGGCAGCTATCTGGAATACCTGGGCAGCCCGCTCTATTTCACCCAGAGCATATCGTATGGGTTTGCCCGATTCCATGCTGAGAACCTCGGACAGATGTGAGGCATCTTCCCGTATTCTCTCCGATATTTCATGCAGCATTTTATATTTTTTGAAAGAAGGCAAGCCAGATATGTTCTTGCAAAAACTTCGTTGGTGTATGGCGATACTACATCCAGAGTATGTTGCGTGGTAGTGAAATGCCCACCTATGTATATCGGATAATCTTTCATCTGATTCGTTATCTTAAAATTTTACGAACAAAGGCAACTGTAAAATAGGATAATAAGAATAATCCGGTAAATCCTTCGATGCCGGAAAGTATGCGGCTAACTCCGGTAGGGTAGTAGTCGCCGTAGCCTATGGTAAGGAATGTAACTATGCTGTGGTAAAATGCCCGTGCTGTTTCATCGAGCACCCGTGGATCGTCCATTGGAAAAAGTGACGAGCGAATATCTGCCGATGGAATTAAGTAATGAGTAAAAATATATATAAATGAGAATATAATATATACAATAAACATGCTCTGGAATACCCGCACCGGGTCGGTGGCATAATGTCCCATTTTATCGAAAACCATCCATTTGAAAGCATAATTTGATTTTGAAACCCAATACTTAAACTTGCTTCCACTTTCTTTGGCATCGAGTAAAAGTGCTTTTGCCTCGTTTCGTTTAAATTCGAGGTAGGCGAGGTCTTCTTCGTCGTACTTGCCAAGTTGGTTGTAGTTTTCTTTGAGCATCCTGAATTGTTCTGCTTTGTTGCGGTAGTCGGTGTGCTGCAGGTTGATGTTGCGTTTCAGGTGTGCCTGGTACCAATCTATGTAAATCCGGCCCAAAAGGCGCATTCCCGAAAAATCTATGACTTCTACATTGAGTGGCCCCGATTCCGGCTGCAAATCAAGTATGCCATCTACCAGACTGTCAGTTATATGCAATTCGTGGCATTTGCTCACACGCAAGTCTACGTATTTGTACATTTCGCACGAGTGAATAGTTAGTTTTCTGAATGTGGATTGCCTGAAAGACACTTTATCTGTTTTTAGTTGAATACCTCTGATTACCAATTCGCTGTCGGTAAAGCGTAGGGCTTCAAAATTTACTTGTCCGCCATCGAATGTGCAATCATGCGCTATGAGCGAAGAACTATGCGCCTCCGATGCTTCGAAGTTAATATCTGCATTCTGGAAAGAACACCTGTCGAATATAAGTCGGGCAGATTTTATTTCTGTGGCCCTAAAATCGAGCAATCCTTCACCAAATTTTACATTCTCAAATTCAAAATCGCCTTTTTCAAATTTCGCATAGTGAAAATCTTTTTTCCCGCTGTCAAAAACAACAGATCTGAATATGTTTTTAGAACCATAAAAACCAGCATTCTTAAATGATACATCGTTTTTTCCGAACCTGGAGTTGATGAAAGATAAATTGCAAAAATGAGCTGAGGTAAAATCTACTTCGCAATCGCCGAAATCGGTGTTTCTGTAATTGAGGGTACCGGTTCCGAAGTCCGATTTCTCGAATGAAATAATGCCTGAACCAAAGTGAGTATTGCTAAAATCTTTCCTTCCATTGCCAAATCTGGCCAGCTTAAATATTTTTTTTCCTGTTCCAAATGTATTGAAACTCATATTTACATCGCCATCGCCAAATTCTACGTTTACAAAGTTTATATCGCCATCGCCCCATTTGGCTTTTTCGAAACTATACCCTGTACCTTTGAATACTGCGCTTTTGAAACTTTTGTCTCCTTTCCCGCAACTAAGTTCGTTGAAATTTACTTTTCCGCTAAAAAAAAGTGCGTATTCAAAATGCATTTCTTTCGCAAAACTTGCATTTTCAAAGCTTGTTTCGTTCAAAAAGCTTACATTTTTAAATACTGAATTTTCTTTGAACAAAGCCCTACTAAAATTTATACCGCTCAAATTGAAAAGGAATGAATTGGATATATGCAGCGATGGCATTTCTATAGAAGCATCGGTAGATAAGTTTCTGGAGTTTCTATAGTCTGCTAGGTCGAAATCATTTACCCATGCATTTTCAAGTTTTATTGGCTCTTTCTTGTCAATTTGTAAATATATGGTTTCTGCTTCTATGTATGCCAGGTTAGCTGTTTCCAGCAGATTATGGCTGTTGTCCAACAAATTTAGCACTACAGATTGTTGGCTTAAGACTAATTCTTTGTGTGCAAACGGCTGATTTGTAATTTGATATTCAAATGTATGGAATTCACGAGTCATACTTATTTAACTTTCTTTAATCATTAAAGTTATAAAAAAAACTTTTATAAACATTCGTGTAGGTTGTATTTCATTTACTTTGTAAAATTAAGTAGAACTATTCTAAATAAAATCAATCAATAAAAATTTTAGCATCATGGATAAAAGAACTTTCCTCAAGACCTCATTCCTCGCTACGGGTGCTCTGCTTGTAGGCAACGGAATGGCGGAAGCAGCTCAGGATATGAATAAAGAAAATGGAATCTTTGCAGTGTCTGATTATGTTTTGTCGCCATTGCCATATGATTACAATGCACTGGAACCATACATCGATGAGCAAACCATGCGCTTGCATCACGACAAGCACCACCTCGGGTATGTAAACGGCTTGAATAATGCAGTGAAAAAATTGAAGGAAGCTACTGAATCCAAAGACTTTTCGCTTGTGAAGCATTGGGAACGTGAAATGGCATTTCATGGTTCGGGGCACTTTCTGCACGAAATTTTCTGGAAAGTAATGGGACCAAAACAGGGCACTCGTTCATCTGAGCTCGATGCGGCCATTGTTTCTGCCTTTGGTAGTTTCGATGCATTCAAAGCATATTTTTCTGCGGCTGCCAATGCTGTGGAGGCCAGTGGTTGGGCTATTTTGGCCTGGGAGCCGGTGGCCGGTCAACTGGTAGTGCTGCAAAGCGAAAAGCATCACAACCTTACACAATGGGGAACCATCCCATTGCTGGTTGTTGACGTTTGGGAACACGCGTATTATCTCAAATACCAAAACAGAAGAAGCGAATATGTGGATGCTTTCTTCAATGTGATCAATTGGGAACAAGTTTCGGCTATGTATGCCAAAGCCCGCAGTATAAAATAGTAATTCTCATTTCTGGTTTTAGGTTAAACCCACTTGCTGGTATATTTTTGAATCAAATTTCAAATTTAATCTTCGGTGGGTTTTGTTGCATTTTGCCTTGGGTTCACAAAAAACGTGTATAAGAAAATAACTATCTTGTTTCATCGTTTTTAATAAGGATTTCTAGGACGTTGTATCCAAATCCGTTCTGTAAATCACAATAAATGAATGTTTATATTGAATATTTTATTATGAGAAAGATTCTAATTTTTGCAATGATTGCATTGTTTGCAGTTACTGGTGCTTTGGCTCAGAAAGTAAGACAAGCGCCTGACAAAAGAGCCGAACAGTTGACCAAATGGATGACTAAGCATCTGACACTTACAGATGCTCAGATTCCAATTGTTCAAAATATTAATTATAGATATGTTGTAAAAGCAGATTCTCTGAAAACTTCAAAATCAAAAAGGAAAGAAGTTGGTAAACAAATGATTGAGATTAATGCTCAGAAAGATACAGAATTGCAGTCTGTATTTACGGCTGAGCAATTTGCTTTGTACTCAAAAGTCAAAGCTGAGAGAAAAAACAAAAACAAATTCAATAAAAAGAAAGTCAAGGATAAAGTGAATGATAAAAGCAAAACTGAGGACATAGATTTGGAAGAATCCGAACATTCATTTTAATTTGCTAGTACTTTAAAGGCTGCATTCCCCCGATGTAATTTTTACCGTTGGGAATGCAGTTTTTTTATTTTAAGATTTTAGCAACCTAAATGATTTTAAGTATATGAAATACAGATTAATACATTCTTTTTTAATTATACTATTCACATTGTTGGGCTATCAGGCCTTGGCTTGTACCAGCTATTTGGTAAGTAAAGGAGCCAGCAAAGATGGCTCTGTGATGATAACCTATGCTGCCGATTCGCACATACGATATGGTGAATTGTATTGGCGGCCTGCTATGCGATGGCCGGCTGGATCTATGATTACTTTGTACGACCGTGGTACAAATAAACCCTTAGGGCAAATTCCTCAGGTTTCGTATACCTACCAAGTCATTGGATTTATGAATGAGTACCAGGTGGCTATAGGAGAGTCTACCTTCGACGGTAGAGCTGAGCTTTGGGATTCAACCGGAATGGTAGATTACGGAAGCCTTATGTTTCTGGCCATGCAACGCTCAAAATCTGCCCGCGAGGCCATTCAGGTTATAGCTTCTTTGGTAGAGCAATATGGATATGCCAGCACCGGCGAATCATTCTCCATAGCCGATGCCAACGAGGTATGGATTATGGAGCTGATAGGCAAAGGAGTAGACATGAAAAAGGACAAGAAAACCAAAGCCAACTACAATGCCAACAAAGGTGCAGTGTGGGTAGCTATTCGCATCCCCGATGGCTATGTGTCGGCACACGCCAATCACTCCCGCATTACTAAAATTCCTGCTGCCAACGGCTCAAATGTAATCACCAGTAAGGAGATATTTAAACTGAATAACCCTGAAGTTGAAACAATATACTCGGTTGATATAATAAGTTTCGCTCGTTCTCGAGGATATTTTAACGGAAAGGACGAAGATTTTTCATTTTCACAGGCGTATGCACCTATGAATTTTACTGCTGCCAGATTTGCCGAGCTCAGGGTTTGGAGTATGTTCAATATGGTGAACGGACAAATGGCTGAATTTTGGAATGCTGCCAATGGCAAAGACTCTGCTCTCAGATTACCGCTTTATGTGAAAGCAGATCGGAAACTTTCGCCACACGATTTGATTTCTTTCAAAAGGGATTATTTACAAAATACTGAACTAGATATGTCGAAAGATGCAGGTGCCGGACCTTTTGGCCTACCTTATCGTTGGCGTCCGCTTACTTGGACCTACGAAGGCCAGGAGTATCTGAACGAACGAACTACTGTCACACAGCAAACCGGATTCTCGTTCGTGGCGCAATTGCGCAGTTGGCTACCTTCGCATATTGGGGGTATTTATTGGTTTGGGGTCGACGATGTGGGTTCTTCGGTACATGTGCCGTTTTATGCAGGCATTACCCATGTGCACAATGGTTTTGCAGAGGGTAATGGCGATATGCTTACCTATTCCGATGATGCTGCTTTCTGGATTTTTAATAGGGTAGCGCATTTCAAATATTTGTTTTACAATCGCGTGCAGCCCGAAATTGAAATGTTGCAGGGCGAGCTTGAGAAAAAGTTTGCAGCTTATATTCCTGTAATAGATGCTGCTGCTTTGACTCTCTATAAGCAGGATTCAATTCTGGGGCGTGAGTTTCTGACCGATTTTTCCGATAATATGGCCAGCATTACCCTCTCACACTGGACTGAATTGAGCAATTTCTTGCTCGTGAAGTTTCTGGATGGGAATGTAAAACAGGAAAAAAACGGTGAATTGCTGCGAAACCCATACGGCTATCCAATGTCGCCCAAATTTCCCGGTTATCCCGATTCCTGGAAAAAACAGGTGGTTGACGATAATGGCGAAAACCTCAAAATAAAAGGAGGACACTGATTAAAAGATGAATGTTTAACTAATTTATCTTAATATACATGTTGAAGCCGAATATCACATTAGCTCAGATGCCTTTTGTGCGCATTCTGTTGCCATTGGTATTCGGCATTTTCCTTGAGTATACTTTCCATTTTTTTGGCAATATGGGTATTGTTGCAATGATGCTTATACTCATTGGGTGGCTGGTAATGGAATATGGTAAAATAAAGATACCACTTCATATAAAAAAGCTCATAAGTGGTTTGGTTTCGTTTGTTGTATTTTTTCTGCTTGGCGCATATTCGGTGTTTTATACTTTGGGACTAAAACCTTTGGGTGAGTTCAGGAACGATGAAGTAATGTATGAGGCATTGGTATACTCCCAGCCTGTGCAGAAAACCAATGGTGTGGTCGCAGAACTTCGATTACGTTACATTTCAGATACCATTCGTCCACAAGGCGATATTGTAGTCTTAGCCATATTTGATTCTATATCAATCCAAGCCATTCAGTATGGCGATGTACTCCTTGTGCAGGCCAAAATTGTGGCCATGAAATCGAATAACAATCCGGAGCAATTCGATTATGCTAAGTATCTGGTGCGCAATGGCATTTATTTTCAGACCCACATAGCTGAAGGGTATTTTGCTAAAATTGATTCGGGTGGTGGGAATCCAATCATTCGTTTTAGTTACCAACTACAGAAGTTACTTATAAACCAATACATTGCAGCAGGATTTGAAGGAGATGAATTTGCGGTTCTTTCTGCGTTGACACTGGGTTACAAAAGTCAAATAGACGAAGAAACGAAACTTGCATTTAGTGCAACTGGTACTACCCATGTACTTGCTGTTTCAGGCATACATGTTGGCCTCATTTATATGGTGCTCATGTTTGCCATGCAATGGATAGACCATAAATCGGCCAAAATCAGAATTATCAAATTGACTATTATTATTAGTAACCTGTGGCTTTTTGCGCTCATTAGCGGTATGTCGCCTTCGGTGCTAAGGGCTGCTCTTATGTTCAGCTTATTTACCATAGGCACTTTTTACAACCGTAAACTCAATATGTATAATATACTTGCCGGTTCGGCAGTATTGCTTTTGCTTATCAAGCCATTGATGTTGTTCGATATTGGCTTTCAACTCTCGTATATTGCTGTTTTTAGCATTGTCGCATTGCAACAACCTATACAAAACCTATTGAAAATTGAAAATAAATGGATGAACAGCCTTTGGTCGCTTACATCTGTAACTCTGGCTGCTCAGTTGGGAACTACTCCGCTCACTATGTATTATTTTCATCAGTTTCCGGTATATTTTCTTGTCAGTAACCTTATTCTCGTTCCGTTGTCGAGCCTTATACTTTATTCAGCAATTGTTATTGTGGTTGTATCGTTCAGTAGCACACTTATGACCTGGGTGGCCTGGATAGTAATGCTACAACTTAAGCTAATGACTTGGTTTGCTAAGTGGATAGCTTCTTGGCCTGAATCTACCGTTCAGGAAATTTATTTTTCAGCACCCGATTTAATTTTTTTATATGTATTGCTTATAGTCGGAATCATATGGTTGGTAGAAAAGAAATTCAATTATTTGCGCTCTCTGCTAGCTTTGTCTGCTCTTCTATTCATGTTTAAATTTGCTGTGTCAATTATTCATTCAGCTTCGTCCGAATTATTGGTTTATAATACCAACAAAGGCATGGCTTTGGCATTTAGTGAAGGCAACCGAATGCTTTTGCTTACAGATTCCGCAGCTACTTTACAAAAGGATAAGCTTTTTAGCCATATACATCAATATACAGCAGAACGGTATGTGCATCAGATAGATACTGGCAGAGTAGAATATTTTTTTCAAAACTTTCAAGAAGCGTATCCCGAAGTTCCGGTATTTCAGGTAAACAATAAAAAAGTGGCTGTTATTCTGAGTCAGGATTGGCTCGAATACAAATCGGAAAATAAAATAAAGGCAGATGTTTTGGTTGTTGCATCAAACCAAATTACTGATTTCAATGCGGTTTTGCAATTGTTTGATGTGGGTAAAGTTGTACTTTGCGCCAACCTTATTCCTGGCAAAATGCAACGTTTTGCTTCGGTATGCAGAAATATGAAAATCCCCTATCACAATGTGCGGGGAGAAGGGTTTTATAGATTCACCTTTTGATGTCTGCTTTTTAGGAAAAAATAAAGCCGGAAGCAATCCGGCTTTATTAGAAGTATAGTTTTTTTAAAACCTTATTTTAAGGTCTTATTATCAATCAATAAGGCTCAAATAAATACTGATCACGCAAGTTGTCATATTTACGTTTTATTTCATCAAAAAGCAATGAAGTCATACCTTCTACACGAACTTTGTCGTAGCTTACTTTCAAATCCTTGAGGCTATTGGAAACCCGCTGAATATCTGCATTTACATTGAAAACTTTCATATCAAGCATCGTTTGGTACATGTATTCTATCAAATTGTCAACAGATTTCGCCTGTACCGCTACTTGTTCAAGTACTTCTTGATTTTCGGCAGGGTTTTCATAAGTATGCATAGTCAGATACACGCTTTCGAGCCAGCTACCAAAAATTATAAATGGAAGTACGTTCACATCTTCATTTGCTTCCAGATAGTTGCATGTTTTCCAATATATGCTGTTCGAAATCTGATACAGCGAATCGTTGTTGTCGAGGTTGTTGTTGAATCGTTCAATCATGGCCTCAGAATATCCTTCAGCTATATGCAAACTTTCTGCCAGTTTTTGGGTAGCTCTGAAGTATTCAATGGCTAATTCTTTCTTTCCCAGTATAGTACAGTATGCAAGGTCTGCAGAATACATACCCAGATTTACAGCTTTGTCAACATTTTTGGGGAAGCGATCCAAATCTTCTATGCTATTAAGTATTTCACGTTTAAATTCCGGATTACTTTCTTTAACGAATTTGTACATCTCAACCGGAAGTGGAAGTTTATATTTGGTATAAACCAAACTTTGGCCTTCCTGCAATATATTGCTGCCCGTACCTAGTGAGTCTGCTGGGTTAAGGCTTGTGTCCTGTTTGTTTCCTTGGCATGATACCAAAATAATTGCTGTTGCAAGCAACATATGTATTTTTAATAGATATTTTAGAAACATATGATTTAGTTTTTCGTTAATTTCAACAAACAAATATACACTTTTTGAATGACAAAATATAATATTTCAGCTTTGCTGTTCAAAAAGGGTTTTTCTATTTAAACTTCTCAAATTGGATACCAAAAATTCGGGAATAGATAAATTATTCTATTTTTTTTGTGTTTTTAAAGTTATTATCTACTTATTTTTGAGTATTTATAAAAATTAAGTACATTTGAATCATCATATTAACCCCCTAATTCAATCAGACATGGAAGTTGTAAACCATCTTTTAAAAGGTGAAAATATCAAGTATGACTCTACTACAAAAGTATCAGGACAGTATGTACCTGACTCAATTATAATACATTACACTGCTGGCGATAGTACCGATGTAGCTGTAAAAACACTCAAAAATCCTGCTATAAAAGCTTCTGCACATATTGTAGTGGGAATGGATGGCGAAATAGTTCAACTTGCTCCGCTCAATATAATTACTTGGCACGCTGGCCAAAGCGAGTACAAAGGCCGGGTGGGGTACAATAAATATTCTATCGGTATTGAAATAAGCAACCCCGGGTATCTGATGAAGCAGCCCGATGGTAGTTTTCATACATGGTACAACAAAAAAATTGATCCTTCACTCATAGTAGAAGCAAATCACCGCAATAAAATTACTACTGTAAAACATTGGCATAAATATCCTGAAGTACAAATAAATAGGGTGTACGAGATTTGTGAAGCCATATGTGCTGCTTATGATATTCAGCAAATACTTGGCCACGAAGAGATTGCACCTGGTCGCAAAACTGACCCGGGACCTGCTTTCCCGCTCGATGCCTTACGCGATAAACTACTGAACCAAAACAATAGCACATTCCCTCCTGCAGCTTTGGCGGTGGTAAATGCTGATATGAAAGTGCTGAAAGATGCCAAAGCAGATAGCGAAGCTCTTTGGAACCTTACAGCCGGTACCAATCTTAAACCCATAAAAGTTCAGGGCGACTGGCTCAAGGTGGCTTTCAGAAAAGAAGGCTGGGCGATGCGTGAATTTCTGGTAGGTGATAATACCGACGATGATGGTGATGCAGTGGTAACTGCAAATCGACTGAATATGCGTAGCGGCCCTACAAAAGAGAATGATGTACTCATGGTTCTTGTAAAAGGCGATAAAGTAAACCTGATAGAGCAAAACAATGGCTGGTACAAGATTTGGATCGAAGACCGTGGATTTGTTGCTAACAATATGGTGACTATGCAAAATGCTTAATATAGCGGATGTATGAATTTATTTAATTCAAACAGATACAACGAAATGAAATACCGGAGATGTGGCAACTCCGGTTTATTATTGCCCGAACTTTCACTTGGTTTGTGGCACAATTTTGGGGGGGTAGATACTTTTGAAAATGCCACCAATATTGTTCTGAAGGCTTTTGATAAGGGCATTACACATTTCGACCTTGCCAACAATTACGGACCGCCTCCCGGCTCTGCTGAAGAAACTTTTGGTAAAGTGCTCCGAAATCAGTTGTACGGCTATCGTGATGAGCTTATTATAAGCACCAAAGCAGGATACCGCATGTGGCCGGGTCCATACGGCGAGTGGGGCAGCAAAAAATATCTTACTGCCAGTCTGGATCAGTCGTTGAAAAGAATGGGGCTTGATTATGTGGATATATTCTATTCTCACCGATTTGACCCCAACACCCCGCTCGAAGAAACTGTTCACACGCTCAATCAAATGGTGTTGCAAGGAAAAGCATTGTATGTGGGTATTTCGTCTTATTCTCCGGAACAAACCAAAAATGCAATAGAACTGTTTAATCAGTATCGCACACCCTTTGTCATACACCAGCCTAAGTATAACATGCTCGCGCGTGAGCCTGAGAATGGTCTGCTCAATGTTTTGGCCGAAAATGGCATTGGTTGCATAGCTTTTTCCCCATTGGCTCAGGGCTTGCTTACTGATAAATACCTGAACGGCATACCTTCAGATTCTCGTGCTGCCAAAGAATCCGGCTTCCTGAAAATGGAAGATGTAACGCTTGCTGTGATAGAAAAAGCCAAAGCATTGCAGTTGATTTCAAAATCACGAAATCAGACCCTTGCCCAAATGGCCGTAGCATGGCTGTTGGCTCGCAAAGAGATTACTTCGGTGTTGGTGGGTGTGAGTTCGGTAAACCAACTCATGGACAACTTGGCTGCACTGGGTAATGCTGCTTTTACTGCTGATGAACTTGTCGAAATAGACCGAATCCTGGGATAGCGAACATCTCATTTTCATGCTTACTTCTACTCAAATACTTAAGAATTTTATTTTATGAAAAAAGTTATTATACTTATTGCTGCATTTTTGGTGAGTGTATTTGTGTATGCTCAAACTTCAAATACCCAAGTGTATAATACCGAGCTAGATGCTATGGTTCAGCTAAAAGAGGCAATGGTAAAAGCCAAAGCCGAGAATAAGCATATTTACATGCAAATTGGGGGAAACTGGTGCCCTTGGTGCATACGCCTGCACGAATTTTGTGATGCAGATGCACAAATAGATTCACTGTTGAAAGCTGATTTTGTGGTGATTAAAGCCAACTATAGCAAAGAAAATAAAAATGCCGAATTGATGAAGTATTTGGAATTTCCCAACAGATTCGGTTTCCCTGTGCTGGTGGTAATAGATGCTGATGGACGCCGTTTGCATACCCAAAATTCAGCCTATCTTGAAGAAGGAAAGGGATATAGCAAAGAGAAAATTTTTGAGTTTCTACAGGCATGGAGCCCAAAAGCACTTAAACCTGAAATTTATAAATTTTAGAAACTATACTCTGAACTTAATAGTTACATTAGTTCTTAAAATTTCATAAATCTATGTATGTAAGTATATAAATATGTAGTTTCGTATCTAAAAAGATATTATTTTTGCATCATATTTTTATTTATAAATAGATAGAAAACAAGGCTATGACACTTCAGACAAATTTAGAACATGTAGTTTCTGCAGCAGATTTCGAGAAACTAATCCAAAACAATGAAAATGTTATGATCATTTGCGGACGCATGGGGCCAATGTGTGTGCCTGTGTACGATGCTGTGGAAGAAATGAAACATGAATATCCTCATGTGCAATTCAGAGATATGTTATTTGATTCCCCTGATGCTCGAGTAATTCGCGAATTGCCAGATTGTAAAGGTTTTATGGGGCTTCCGTTCACTGTATATTTCAAAAATGGTAAAGTTGTGAAAGCTACTAGTAGCATTCAGACCAGTGAACAAATAAAAAATATCCTGGATCAGAATTTTGTAGATTAATAAACATCAATTATTTAGGTTCATATAATGAGGCATTTAACCGCAGGCGGATTTTAAACCATTGTTTTTAATTTGTCCTGCGGATTCTTTTTAAATACAACGACATGGCAACAACAGATTTTGATGTAATTATAGTAGGTGGCGGACCAGCCGGTCTCACTGCGGGCATTTATTTAGGTAGGTCTAGGGCTAAGGCTCTGATAGTAAGTGAAGGGGCCATAGGTGGACAAATGAATTTGACCCACAAAATTGAAAATTATCCTGGGGTAGAGAGCATCAGTGGATATCAGATGGGTTCTGTCATGAAGAAACAAGCTATCAGTTTTGGCTGCGAAATCAAATCAAATGCTAAAATTACTGATATTCAGTTGGATGGCGATATTAAATACATTACCATCAATCATAAGAATACATTCAGCGCCAAGGCTATGATAATAGCCACTGGAGGAAAGTCTCGGAGCCTAAATGTGAAAGGCGAGGCTGAATTTGCAGGAAGAGGAATTTCATACTGTGCTACCTGCGATGGCGATTTTTTTACTGATAAAAATATCATTGTAGTAGGTGGTGGAAATACAGCTCTCGAAGAGGCTGTCTCTCTGACCAAATACGCATCTAAGGTTACCATTGTGCATCAGTTCGACCATTTTCAAGGATTTAAACAAGCCATAGTAGAAGCTCAGAATCACCCCAAAATTGAATTTATGCTTCAATCCAGAATAATGAGTTTTGAGGGTGGTGAACAACTCAAAAGGGTTCTCATTGAGGATATTACAACCGGAAATGTGAATCCTAAGGATATCGATGGCGTATTTATTTTCATCGGATATGAACCCCAAACCCAAATTGTTAAGGGCAAACTAGAACTTAACGAACGCAATGAAATAATTGTAGATAATATGTTGAATACTAGTATGAAAGGCATATTTGCTGCTGGTGATGCCCGAGTTACTAAGGTGAGGCAAGTAACCACTGCAGTGGCCGATGGTACAATTGCAGCTCTTAGTGCTCTTGAATTTTTACACCACTAATATTTAATCTTAATTTTAAACTAACAACAGGACTTTTCGAATTTATCTTTCGGAAGCCAATGTTGTTTTAGTATTGACAAGAATATATTTCCGCCTCTTTTCCAATTTAAAAGCATATTGCGAGTGTGCGTTTTATTTTGTAACTTAGCAGAAATACATCACAAATATGATCATTCATTCTATTCTTGATAACGATCTGTATAAGCTATCGATGCAGAATGCTGTGGTAAAACTTTTTCCACGAGCCAAGGTCAGGTTCAGGTTTATTAATAGGGGAAAAACTCTTTTCCCCTCTGGTTTTGCTGAAGCACTGCGCAAAGAAGTACTCAGCATGTCTGGCTTGCAACTTACGCTCGACGAAAAAAATTTCCTGAATGAGCGTTGCTATTACCTTGATCCTACTTATCTCGATTTTCTGGCCGGTTACCGCTACGATCCGAGCGAGGTTGGAATAGTGCAGGATGGAGGCGAATTGCAGATTTCTATTGAGGGGTATTGGTATCGCACCATCATGTGGGAAGTACCACTTATGGCCATGATATCTGAGTTGTATTTCAAGATGACCAATCAGCCTACCAATGATATTGACACTATTGTAGATGTGGCTCAGCGAAAGGCTGTTCGTTTCAATAATATGGCTGTAAATGTTGCAGATTTTGGCACACGCCGCCGCTATTCATACGAGAATCACAAGCGAATTGTAAATGCACTTATAAATTATGGTAGGCCTTCATTTATTGGGTCCAGTAATGTACATTTAGCCCATATTTTCAATACTACCCCCATTGGTACGCATGCTCACGAGTGGTTTATGTTTCATGCTGCCAAATATGGCTACAAAATGGCCAACAAGCTTGCGCTCGATAATTGGGTGCGGGTATATAGAGGCGATTTGGGAATTGCTTTGTCCGATACCTTTACTACCGATGTGTTTTTCAGTGCATTCGACACCAAATTTGCAAAACTGTTCGATGGTGTAAGGCATGATTCGGGCGACCCTTTCATATTTGCAGATAAAACCATTGATCATTACAAAAAGTTACGCATAGATCCCATGTCAAAAGTGATTGTTTTCTCGGACAACCTGAATGCTGATTTGGTAGAAAAAATTGCAGACTATTGCCGTACTAAAATAAAAATTTCCTTTGGCATAGGCACCAATCTTACCAACGATGTAGGAGTGAAGCCTTTGAATATTGTAATAAAAATTGTTGAGGCCAGACCTGAAGGACAAGACTGGGTTCCTACCATCAAACTTTCGGATGAACCCGGAAAATATACAGGCGATGCAGAACAGATTGATTTGTGCAAGAGGCTGCTCAAAATCTAAAGATATTGCAATAAAATCAAAATCCGGCTGTTTATTCATATCTTGAATTAGCAGCCGGATTTCTTATTTCTTTTATCGAAAATTATTTTTTTGCTGGTACTATTGCTTTTACTATGGCAAAAAGAATGATGAGTACAGATAAAAATGCGGCTACACGGCCTATGATGTCGCCATGTTTTACATAAAAAGTGAGTTTATCGTTGGCATTTATTTTACCTCTTATTACAGCTCGTTCCCAGTATTTGGTTGCCTGAAAAACCTCACCGCGTTGATTTATAAAAGCTGAGATGCCCGTATTTGCACTTCTGGCTATACTTCTGCGGGTTTCAATGGCGCGCAGTCGGCCAAATGCAAAATGTTGTTTATGGCCTTTGGTAAAACCCCACCAACCATCATTTGTAATAATCGCAATGAAATTTGCGCCATTTTTTATATATCCGGTTACAAATTCTCCGAATACCGATTCGTAGCAAATTACTGGTGCAGCTACAAGCTTATCTGTGGGGGATTTGAATACGATTCGCTCTTCGTCTGAACCCAGGCTGCCAACTATACCGCCCATATCCAATGCATAATTTTCAATAAATTTTATATACCTCAGAAAAGGCATTCGTTCTACTGCCAATACCAGTTTCGATTTATGATAAATGGGGATATACTTGCTTGTATCTAACTGTATAGCTGTATTATGTCTGTCGTAATATGTGTCTGGTTCGTCTCTGAATGGCCGCGCAGTAACAGGCGGCTCTGAACCGGGGCCAAATAAACGATAGCTTGACAAACCAACTATGTATTTAATATTTGGGTATCGGACCAGAAATTGGCGTATTGCCACCACCGATGGTGCTGTTTCTAGCTGATGTTCCCATGAGCCATGTTGAAAAGCTGTTTCCGGTCCCATGATGTAGTCTACCGTGCTGTCTGCCAGCGAGTCCGACAGCAACATCAGGTTGTCGAGCTGAGAGCCGTATAGCTCGCTGTTGTATTTTTCAGCGTATGGATCTATATTGGGCTGCAGCAATATAATATCTATCGGATCTTCTTTTTCATGATATGTATAAAATATAATCAAGGAAACAATAATAGGAAGGCCAATAAGCAGTCCCAAAGCAGTATAATTGATGGTTTTGGTTTTTTTGCTCAGATTTTTGCCACCCGAGTTTATGTTGTAAAAAATAAGTAAGTTGATGAGCAGCAACCAAAGGGAGCCACCCAATGCACCGGTATACTCATACCATTGTACTATATAGATATTCTCAAAAAACCAATTTCCCAGATTTTGCCAAGGGTGGTAAAGATCCCAAAAATGATGAATGTATTCGAAACCCAGCCAGTAAACTATCATTGAAAGATATCCGACTGGTCTGCCCAACCTCCGCTTGGTGATGTGCCCAAAATGTAGGACTGTGGCATACAAAAGGCTGTTTAACAAAATGCCCAGTATCACCCCAACCATGCTGGCATACATAAGCCACCACATACTTATGGTGTTCCATACGAGGGTGGCGGCGTAAGTGTGTAGAAACATGATACTGGCCCCATATTTCTGTTTATTGTTATAGATATAATTCTCCAGCAGAAAATAGGGCACAAATGCAATAAATAATGAAAATCCATTTGTATTCCAGGCAACTCCTAGCAAAACCCCAAATACAAGGGTCAGCATCCATCGCTGTAAACGATTAAACTCCATTGGTTCTAACTTTTTTATAGTTGACTAAATATACTCCTAACATGATGACGCTTATCCAAACAATCTGCAAGATTGTCAGTGATTCTCCATCAATAAGACCCCATACGATTGCAAAAGCAGGTATGAGGTAGGTTACCGAAGCTGCGAACAATGCAGTAGTATGTTTTATAAGTACGTTAAAAATAATTGTAGCTACCACACTGCTAAATAATGCAAGTATAAATACAGCTCCCAGGCTTTGTATGGCATGCGGATGCTGCAGTGCCTGAGGAATATCTGAAAACAAAAGATATACACCTGCGAATGGCCCTATAAACAGGAATGACAGCGAGGCAACAGACAATCCGCGCAATTCAAAGAGCTTTGTTTTTATTTCATTGGTATTTATGCCATAAAAGAGTGTAGCCAATACTATATAAAGTGCATAAGCATTGATGCTGGTCAGCACATGAGCAAAATCTTTGACTATGAGCCCCAGTGCACCAAGCAAACCAACAAGTACACCGCTCACACTTACCCAGTTGGTATTGTATTTGTAAAACACTACACCTATGAGCAATGCAAAAAATGGTGTAAGCGAATTGAGCATACCAGCTAGTGATGAGTTTATATGGGTTTGGGCTGTTGTAAAGAGAAATGCTGGAAAGAATATGCCTATAAATCCGCTTATCATGAGAGACTTAACGTGTTTACGCTGCAAATGCTTAAACTCGCGATATATGATTGGGGTAAATATGAGAAAAGAAAAAAATATGCGCATTGCGGCAACCTGTCCATTATCAAACGATTGCAATCCTTTTTTCATAAGTATAAACGAGCTGCCCCATATAAAGGCCAGCAAAAACAACATGGCATATTGTACGCTTTTTTTGTGCCATGAAATATAACCCATCATAAAAACAAATTTATTTCCATGCCGCAAATTTAGATATTATTCAGCGCTGGCCAAAATGCGTAACATGCTTTATTTTGGGTTTTAATTGCTAATATTGGTAAATATTTGCCTTTTATTGTTTAAATCAGGAAAAAAATGATATGTTAACTGCTCATTAATAGGGAGCTACATCAGGTACTTTCTTGAACCTGCTATCCACAATACGCCCAAACCTATAGCTCAAGAACAATGTGAGGAAATAATTATTGTTTTTGGCCAAAGACAAAATTTCAGGTTTTAATAAGAAAAAATCGAGCATAGCGCCCAATTCCAAGGCCCTGAAAACTTCATCACGTTTACTAAATTCAAATGTATACCCGTATTTAGCGTTTATGCCAGGAGTAATGTGTATTTCGTTGAATCCTTTGAAAAACGAAGCACGGCCAAGAATGTCGCCTAATTGATGTTTTGCAGGATCAAATTTCTCTACTTTTATTGAGTCTCGCGGATATAGCACCTCGTAATACACAGGTTTAAGAATGCCCAACGAAATTCCGGTTGTAAAATATCGTCGTATAGAAATACCACCTTTATCGTATTTTTCGTAAATCTGCCGTTGCAAGCCATATCCTGTACGGATGTTAAAAAACGAATTTAATTTCCCAAATACATATCTGTCTTGGGTGTAAATATATGGATTGCTGGATTTGAATTCTTTCGGATGCTTCATTTCTGCAAACTGCACTTCGTAGAGCCTGTGCCTGTATGCATTCACGCGTTGCCCATACCTGAAATCGAAACCCCAACCATTGGAATTCAAATTAAAGGCGTAGGTACGCTCATTGCGAAAGAAAATTTTATCCTGTGTATCAATCTCGCCCTGGCTATAGGCTAAAACAGCAGGAAAAAAAAACACGCATAATAAAAAAATAGACTTGCCCGGCAAGCTATTTGTTTTAATCCTACGTATCATTTCCGGATTTAATTTAAACCCTGCTTTCAACAGATTTTTGTGCTTCAACCTGCTGTACGTCAGAGTAAGCCGGACAGATTGGGCGCGAAGATTTGCAGCCTACAAATACTACACTCCCTAAAATCATTATCAATACAATTACTGCTATTTTTTTCATAATCATTAATTTAGCTTTTGATGAAATAGTTGTCCAAAATATAAAAAAATAATGTATAACTATACTTGGTTGAACTTAAATTTAATTTCAATTTTGTGTGCAAGTTTTGTACCGAAGTTTTAATATTTAAACTTATGTAAAACGTAATGTTTAAATGAATAGTATATACTTTTTTTAGTTGGTTAATATAATACTTATTTCTTATGATTTCAACTATTGCAAACCATCGTTCAGTGCGCAAATACATCGATACTCCTGTATCTGATGATATTATCAATGAGGTACTTACTGCTGCTACCAGGGCTTCAAATACCGGCAATATGCAACTTTACAGCATCATTGTTACTACTGATACTGAGCTGCGCCAGAAATTGTGGGGGGCTCACTTCAAACAACAAATGGTTTTGCAGGCTCCGGTACACATTACCTTTTGTGCAGATATCAACAGGTTTTCGCACTGGTGCCGTTTGAGAAATGCTGATGCTTCGTACGATAATCTGTTGTGGTTTATAAATGCATCGGTAGATGCTGCTTTGGCCTCTCAGAATTTAGCTATAGAGGCAGAAGCTAATGGATTGGGAATTTGTTATTTAGGCACTGTGGTGTATAACGCCGATCAAATTATTGAGATTTTGCAACTGCCAAAAGGCGTCTTTCCTGTAGCGTGCCTCGTTATGGGATATCCTGCCGATGAGGCTGCCCTTACTGATAGATTGCCTTTGGATGCAGTTATACATTACAATATATATCAGCCTTATACTGCCAATAAAATAAATGAGATATATGCAGATAAGGAAAGTTTGACGGCATCACAAAATTTTGTGACCGAAAATATGAAACAGAATCTTGCCCAAGTGTTTACTGACGTCCGCTACAAGCGTTCCGACAATGAGTTCTTTTCGGGAAAAGTGATTGAGATAATACGTAAACAGGGATTTGCAATTTAACTTCACTCCCTTTAAATAAAAAAATCTTCAAAGTGAGTTCACTTTGAAGATTTTTATTTCAGAAGATACTGCTTATTGCAAAGTTGCACTTACCTTCAGCGCATTTTCATATGCTACGCCATTAACTACCAATGTAAGCAAGTCTTTCAGATACCCTTTCTGGGTATTTTTTGCTGCATTGTAGGTTATTTCAACTATTCCGCTTTGAGCAGGTCCCAAAGATGATGTTGCTTTCACTGAAATATGTTGCGGCAAATTCTTGAAACTTATGTTTACTGTTTTCTTCGAATCGTTGAAAATTTCAAACCTTTCGGTTTTTATCTCCGATGCATTCAAATTGGCAAATGGTATATTTTTCGATTTGGTTCGTAATTCGCCAAACTGCTGTGGGTATAGCTCGGCCACGGATTTGTCTTTGGGTACCACCTCGCCTTTGATGGTTAGTACTACTTTATTGGGGTCGCCATTGGTAGTAACAGCAATGGTTTTGCTGAAGATTCGTGTATTTTCAGGATTAAATTCAGCAATAATGCTGCCTGTTTTGCCGGGTAGTACTGGAGTTTTTGTCCATGTTGGGGTTGTACATCCGCAAGATGCGTCAACATTAGTTATTATCAGCGGTATGGTTCCTGTATTTGTAAACGTAAACTCATAACTTACTTTTCCGTCGGCTTCCTTGATGGTGCCAAAATCGTGTTCTATTTTTTGGAAGGTAATTTTAGCAGTGCGGGCTTGACCTATTGCCCATATTGGCATTGCAATAAGAAGTGCAAAAATTATATGTTTCATATATATCTAATTTGTAATTTCAAATAATGTTTCAACAAAGAAACGCAAATAATGTGCTGGTATTTCTTAATGTTTGCTGCAAGAATCTTAATTTCCGGTTAAATTTTGTTAACTTAATTACAATTGGTATATCTTTAAACGTTAGTTTTGTACTCGTTAGTTTTACTTATTCGTAAATATTTTGCTCGTTTGTATTTGGTTTGGTACAATATGCGTTTACTAAATACAAACAGGGCGAATAAAATTTAAATTTTATACACATCATGGTATTCGTACATACAATGCTTAAAGATATTCAGTTGAAATCCGGATTCAAATTTTCGCTTGTTTTGTTTTTCTTGTTACTATTCAAAGTGTCAGATGCACAGTTTTATAATGGTTTGCAAATGACCTTTGGTAAAAACCGGATTCAATACAACACCTTTTATTGGCAGTATTATAGGTTTGATCGGTACGATGTTTATTTCTATAGCAACGGACGGGAGTTGGCGCAAAAGCTAAGTCAGATAGTGAATGATGAAATTTTTAATATTGAAAATACGCTGGGGTATACCATCAATAGGCGTATGCTTCTTGTTGTATACAATCGGCTATCGCATTTTCGCCAAAGCAACATTGGTCTTGTAACCGGCGATGATCAATACAATACCGGGGGTGTAACTCAAATAATTGACAATAAGGTTTTTATTTATTTCGAAGGAGATCAAGAAAAATTCAGAACCCAAATAAGAGCCGCCGTTTCGCGCATACTGCTTACCGAGATGCTTTATGGGGGGAATATGCGCGAAAGGCTATCCAGTTCTACACTACTCAACTTGCCCGAATGGTACTACGAAGGGCTAATCAGTTATCTGGCCGAAGGTTGGAGTCCTGAGCTTGAAGAGCGCATGCGCGATGCCATGCAGCACGACAGATTCAAGCACATTGGTCATTTATATGGTCAAGATGCTATTGACGCAGGACATTCGATTTGGTATTATATTTCAAAAGTTTATGGTGAGCATGTAATTATCGATATTATTTATCTGTCCAAAATTTATAAAAATGCTGAAAGTGGTTTTCTGGCTGTTTTAGGGTTGAGTATGAAGGAAATACAACCCGATTGGAAATATTATTATACTTCACGGCTTATTGGCGAGAACCATCCCGAAAATGTACCCGAAGGAAAAACGCTTGTAAAACGCCCCAAAAAGAATATGAAATATTCGCAGATTCGGTTTAGTCCGGATGGGAAATATGTAGCTTATGCTACCAATCAGATGGGGAAATATAAGATTTGGTTTCAGGATTTGGAAACAGGCGAAAAGTGGAGAATTTTGCGCCGTGAGCATAAACTCGAACAAATAACCGATTACTCGTACCCAATCATTCAATGGCACCCAAAAGGCGAAATATTGGCTTTCATGATTGAAGAAGAAGGGGGAATATATCTCTATTTTTACAACATTAAAACGGGAGAAATGAATACCCGACCTATGTTGTACTTCGAGAAGATTCTCGATTTTGACTATTCTGATACCGGGCTCGATTTGGTGCTCTCGGCTTATACGAAAGCACAGTCTGATATTTTCCTATTCAATATAGTTGCTGGCACCAACGTTCAGATTACCAACGATGAAGCCGATGATTTTAATCCCAGATTCATCGATAAATCGAATCGAATCATATTTTCTTCCCGCAGAAAACAAGCGCTTGCTCAGTCAGACAGTACCCAGAAAAACACCGATGTATTTATACTAAACCTTAAGGCCAACCCATACACACTCACCAAACTGACCGATACCCCAAAAACATCTGAATATGATGCTGATGAATGGGCTAAAAACTCTTATTTGTTTCGTTCGAACGACAATGGGGTTTATAATTTGTACCAATCTGCTTTTGATAGTACTATTTCGTATATAGATACCACTACCCATTATAGGTACTTTACCAATGTAAAAGTTATTTCGAACTACCGCAACAACTTAAGCGGTTTTACTGCCCTCGGTACTAAGAAACTTTTGGCGGAAGTATATTTGCAAAAAAATAAGCAATATGTGTATCTTAAAGACATGGGCAACGAACCTTTTCAGAGTTACACGCTCGCTAATACTCCCATGCGAGAATCTTATTTGCAGGAAAAACTAAAAATGGATACCATTTCTGATAGAGATCTTTGGCTCTCGCATGAACTGCTCAAAACCCTGAGGTCCGATAC
>JAIFMY010000184.1 GCA_020048155.1 Bacteroidota bacterium | reverse complement strand
TTTGATTTTAAAAGTGGTAATATATTAGGTGTTTTAAAACTTGGTAAATCATCTTCAAAGAGTAAAACTTTTCTATTTTCAAAATTAATTTTACCGAAGTTGTTAATTAATTCATTATAAGTATCATTTCTTTTTGCTTTAATGTCATATTTTTTTTCAATATTTGGTTCAAAATTTAAACATTCGTTATATTTCCACAATAAATCATAAGTTTTGTTTTCCTTTTTCAGTATTTCTATTTCTAAATCTATTATTTTGTAATACAAATCATTAATTTCATTTGCCCAATTATTTTGTATATTAAAATAACCATTTGTATGATAAAATAAATCTTTGCAAATTTGAAAACTCTTAATACAATCAGAAAATTGATTTAGTTTGTTATAGGCAATTGAACGGTAATAATAAATTTCAATATTTGGCTTATTATCTTTCGCAACAAATTCATCACAAAGATTTAGCAATGAGTGCCAATTTTCGTCAATAATTACTTTATGTATTTTTTCAACAAATAAAGGTTCTATCGGCTTTATTTTTATCTCATTTTTTTTTATTTCATTTTTTATATTATTTTTTGGAACAAATTCAACACCACTTCTTAAAATAGTTTCTGCAATAATTTCGGAAAAACGACTTAACGGTATCATTATTCTCATATCCATATTTATGTCATATACAAAAGCTATTGTTTTTAATATATTTTTTTTTTCAATATCTGTTACTCCTAGATCCGTGAATGAAGAATTCCAAACAGTTTCTTTACTTTTGTCCAATTTAAGCGTATCATAAATAGTATTAAATACATCTTTTGTTATTTCTTTTTTTGTTATCATATCATTTATTATTACTGTTATTTTTTTTTTAGAGCATAACGTTTAAATAAACCCAACTGGGAGTTGCGGTTATTTTTTGATATATGATATGCGTCAAAAATGTCCAAATGTAAGATATTAAAAGTGCTTCATATCCACATGCTTTTTCCTCCAGTTCACTTTTCCACCCCAAAAGAGAAGACTCTAAATGAGGCTTCAAGTAACTAGATTGGAGTTCACCCATCGGTCTCTCCATACCAGTTTCACTTCTTCGAACCTCCATCTTCCCCCCAAACATGGTCATATCTCCCCATGTGGTGGGGTAGAGGTGCTGGTATGTAAAATGTCTTATATTCAAGCACATATTCGTTCGTTTTGGTTATGTCTGGGGTGCTGATATGGCTTCGCCGTTCTCAGTCCCAGAAATATGGTTCTGTGACAATTTTTTTAGCTTGGGCAATGGATATATTCATGGTAGAAAATCAATCGCCTCGCACTACTGTAAATATACTTCTTTTTGTTTGTAAAAATATGCCAGCTACGAACTTTTTTTACAAAAAAATACATTTGGGGTTAAACATGCGGTTGTGTGCGTATAATGTACAGAGGGTGAATGTAATACGGTATGCACACGTGCCAAATGCAGGCGCATACATAGCAAGTGGTGGCATCATAAATGCACTGCGGGTTTTGCATGCTGTGTGGGGTTTGTGTATCTTTCAGGCATGAAAACCGAATACGCGGCCATATACCATACCATCTCGTCGCTCATAGATATTTCTGAAAGTGAGTGGGAATACTATTCGGCGCTCTTTGAGGTACGGAAATTCCGGAAAAAGCAAATGCTGGTGCAGGCGGGAGAGGTGTGTCGCCATATTTTCTTCGTAAACCGGGGCTTACTGCGGGTTTTCTTCGTGGATAGCGAAGGCGAAGAGCGTACTTTTCATTTCACCCTCACGCACGATTTTTCTACCGATGCTGAAGAACTTTCCAGTCGAGGTACAACTACTTTTGATACAAACTGTGCCGCTCGAATCCGCAAGGCACCGGCAATTAACTATACCGCGCGTTGTGCCTTCGTGCTTCGTTTTCCTCGTTCAATTGCTTGTAATTCTAATGATTTAATTATTTCAACATCTGATTCAAAACCAAACAATCGGCTCGTAGTAGATTCTCTCGTCTGAATTACTATTTTATAGTCATAGCCTTTCCCAATTGATGCTTTTTCAAGTTTTTCGATTGCATCTTCAATAGTTTCATATTCTCCTTGAATTTTAACAGGAACGGGATTACCATTAATTTGCTCTTTCAAGAATCCGTCTATCCCTGAGTTTCGCTGCACTGGAATAGCATTTATGTTTTGAAGTATAGCAAGTTCTTTCTCTGTCTTTTCAAGATAAGATTCTGTTCCTTTATTTAGTAATTCAGATTCCGTAATGATCATTTCATCAAGTCTGGAATTTGCTAAATCCACGGCATCTAAAGATTTATCAATACCAATATAATTCCTTTTTAAGAGCTTTGCTGAAACACAAGTTGTCCCGCTTCCACAAAATGGGTCTAAAACAAGGTCACCTTCATCTGTTGCAATGCTAATAACTCGATTCAATAGCAATACAGGTTTTTGAGTAGGGTATCCTGTTCTTTCTTTTGCTTTTGGATTAAGATATGGTATTTCCCAAACATCAGATAAAGGAACACCTTTCTTTTCTTTACCAATTACAACATTACCATTTTCATCCTTTTTATATACTGACTTCCCGTTTTCATCTCTTTCTCTTTCTTGTAAAATCTGGTCGATATTTGTTGTTGCAGAGTACTCTGTATATATCGTATTAAATTTAAAATCTTTGGTCTTAGAGTAAAAGAATATTATTTGATGTGCATTTAATAAACCTTTTTTTGAATTTGACCATCGTTTATACGACCATACAATCTCGCTTTGGAAATTATCATGTCCAAAAACTTTGTCAAGGATAATTCTAATATAGTGCGAAGCTGTTTTATCACAATGTAGAAAAACACTGCCGGTAACTTTCAATACTCTTTTACTTTGGATTAATACACTTTCAATGAGCTCAAGATATTCATTTAATGAATTGAATTTATCTTCAAACTCGTATGTTTTTGAATTATCTCTGGTTTTAAGTGAATGTGTTTTTTGAGTAAAGAAAGGTGGATCAAAATAAACTAAATCAACACATTCGTTGTTTAATTCCTTTAACTTATTCTGGCAATTACCATGTATTATTTTATTGCTTCCCATCTTCAGGTGTCCTTTCATTCGCAATATCCGTTAAAATAGCCTTTAGGTCAACTCCGCTATATGTTTTCAAAAAGTCCCAGGCTTCATCTCCTCCAAAATATTTACCTTCAACACCAGCGTATAGTGTTTTTAATGTTTCTTGTATTCGAATAGCTTGTTCTCTCTGTGGATAATAAAACATTACTCGAATAGGCTTGTAACCGTGTCCTTTAATCGCTTTAACCCTAGTGTGTTTTTTCACTTTGGTTTTAATGCCATCCGGGAATTTGTAATTTAGACATAAAGTGGCGGCTTCCTCCAAAAAAGAACCAGCATATTTATATAAGAAACGCCCTGTATTTTGATAAATATCAATTAGTTCACCTTCTTTTGTTGTAATTCCTAAAACTCTATAGATTAGGTAATGAGCATTATCATCCGATTTCATGGCTTCTTTCCTCATGTCAATTTTTTCTTTGAGATTAGAAGCATAAGTTTCTGCAAATTCCTTTATTTTATTCCTTAAATTTTCCATTGGGCAAAGTTACAATTTTTTTGCTCGGGCAATAGATACATTCATGGTAGAAAATCAATCGCCTCGCACTTCTGTAAATATAGCAAGAAAAATTTTTATACACATAACTCGTCAGAAAAAAACAAAAAAATCTTCTTTGGATTTTAAGGGGGGTGTATTAACGCAAATAGCTTAATATAAGCATGATGCATATACTGGATTACTGCCCGAATGTGAGCAGAAACTGATGCCTGTGGGTGGGGTATTCTAGGTGGGGAATATTGCATGGCGTGCTGGCTTTGTGTATCTTTCAGGCATGAAAACCGAATACGCGGCCATATACCATACCATCTCGTCGCTCATAGATATTTCTGACAGCGAGTGGGAATACTATTCGGCTCTCTTTGAGGTACGGAAATTCCGGAAAAAGCAAATGCTGGTGCAGGCGGGTGAGGTGTGTCGCCATATTTTCTTCGTAAATCGGGGTTTGCTGCGGGTTTTCTTCATAGATAGCGAAGGCGAGGAGCGTACTTTTCATTTCACCCTCACACACGATTTTTCTACCGATTACGAGAGCTTTCTGTTTGGTACCCCGGCCAATTATTCGATAGAGGCACTGGAAGATACCGAGGTGGTACTCATGTCGCACCACATGGTAAACGATGGGTACAGCAAACTCGCTGGCGGACAGCAGCTGGGCCGATTGCTTGCCGAGAAGTATTTTGTGATACTCAGCCGGCACATACAATCGGTACACACGCTCACGCCCATGCAGCGCTACGAGGCCATGAACAGGCAGTTTCCGGGCATATTGCAGCGGGTATCGCAGCGCATAGTGGCCTCGTATCTCAATATCAGTCCGGTACACTTGAGCCGGCTCAAAAACCCGAGGTCAAAAACATAAACATTTGTTATCGTTTTTGGGGTGCATGCTGCTGTACTTTTGTATGCATCAATCAAAGCTTTTTTATAATAAATAAGATAACAATGAATATTACATTCAAAAATAAGAGGGTGCTCATCACAGGTGGGGCTTCGGGCATAGGCAAAATCATGGGGAGCATGGCGCTTGAGCGTGGTGCCGAGCTGGTAATATGGGACGTAAATACACAGGCCATGCAGGCTACGGCGCAGGAGTTTGCTTCTTTGGGCAAAATAAGCGTGTATACGGTAGATGTAACCAGCTACGAACAAATAACACTGGCTGCCAAGCGTGTGAAACAGGAATTGGGCCCGGTGGATATCCTCATCAACAATGCCGGGATAGTGGTGGGCAAGTATTTTCAGGATCACACCCGTGCCGATATAGACCGCACCATGCAGATAAACACCCTGGCACTGATGTACATCACGCAGCAGTTTTTGCCCGATATGCTGGAACGCAACACGGGGAGCATTTGCAACATAGCTTCGTCGGCCGGACTTATTTCCAATCCACGCATGTCGGTGTATGCCGCCAGCAAATGGGCAGTAATTGGCTGGTCGGATAGCCTGCGCCTGGAAATGGAACAACAACACAAGAATATACACGTGACCACCATAGCGCCATATTACATCAACACAGGCATGTTTGATGGGGTACGTTCCATAGTACCCATACTGAAACCCGAGAATGTAGCACGCTCGGTGATACGTGGCATTGAGAAAAAACGCGTATTCATAAGCATGCCCTGGAATTTGCATTTCGTGCGTTTCGGACAGGCGGTGATGTCGGTGCGCTTGTTCGACTGGTTTGTGGGGGGCGTGATGGGCATTTACAAAACCATGGATCATTTTACCGGAAGAAAATAACAACAAAACATACATAGCATACACCATATGATGAAGGAAAAATCTGAGCAGGAAATCTTAAAATTGCTCGAACAGCAGCGTGCCTATTTCATGTCGCAAGCCACCAAAGATGTTGGTTTCAGGCTTGAAAAACTAAAAGCACTCAAAAACGCAATACTTCAGAACGAAAAACGCATCACCGATGCCTTGTGGGCCGATTTGCACAAGTCGCCCGAAGAGGCTTACCTCACCGAAATAAGCATGGTGGTGCAGGAAATTGACAATCACATACGCCACCTGCGCCGCTGGGCCAAACCCCGCTATGTGCATACGCCTCTGCACCTGTTGCCCAGCAGTTCGAAGGTGATATCTGAGCCTTTGGGCGTGGCACTCATAGTGTCGCCATGGAATTACCCTTTCCAGTTGCTCATGAATCCGCTCGTGGGGGCCATTTCTGCCGGAAACTGTGCCATGCTGAAGCCATCGCCCTACACCATGCATACTGCCTTGGTGATGGAGGAACTCATTGCCGAGACTTTTGCCCCTGAATACATCACCCTCTTGCAAGGTGGAAAAGAGGTAAACCAGATACTTTTTGCACAAAAATTCGATATCATTTTTTACACCGGAAGCCCTATGGTGGGCAAGGTGGTGATGAAAGCTGCCGCGCAGCACCTCACTCCGCTGGTGCTTGAGCTGGGTGGCAAAAGCCCCTGTATAGTGGATGCCGATGCCAACCTGGCTGTAGCTGCACGCCGCATAGTGTGGGGAAAAACCATCAATGCAGGCCAGACTTGCATTGCGCCGGATTATCTGCTTGTACATGAGTCGGTAAAAGACGAATTGCTTTCGCTCATGACCCGTGAAGTGGAGAAAATGTATGGCAAAGACCTGAAATCGAGCCGATTTTTCCCACGTATTGTGAATAATGCTGCATTTGAGCGCCTCTCAGGCTTGCTCAAGGAGGGGCGTTTGCTGTATGGTGGTCAGACTGATGCTGCTGAGCGTTTCATCGGTTTCAGCATAGTAGATGGTTTGCAGGAAAGCGATGTTTTGCTGCGCGAAGAGATTTTCGGGCCTATATTGCCCGTGGTAACAGTAAGCAGCATTCATGATGCCATTTCATACGTAAATAAGGGCGATAAACCTTTGGCTTTTTATTATTTCGGGAAAAATAAAACTGCAAAGGATGTGCTAGCCAAAACCACCAGCGGCGGTGCCTGCATCAACGATACCATCATGCACATAGCCAATCACCTTCTGCCTTTTGGTGGGGTGGGGAATAGCGGTATGGGCAAGTACCATGGCCACACGAGCTTCCAGGCCTTCAGCAACCAACGCAGCGTGCTTACCTCTCCCACCTGGATTGATGTCCCACTGAGGTATGTTCCGTTCAGAATGTTTGATTTGGTGAAAAAGATAATTTAATTGAGAATTGAGAATTGAGAATTGAGAATGAGTTGGATAATGGATAATTGAGAATTGAGAATTGAGAATTGAGAATGATGAGTAAAAACCTCTAAGAGAAACCTATTTCGGAATGGCGATGTCGGATTTCGGAAATGTACCTTGGGATTTATCCCGAGTAAACAGATAAATGTAGCGCATATTGG
>JAIFMY010000218.1 GCA_020048155.1 Bacteroidota bacterium | reverse complement strand
AAGATAAGGAAAAAAATACCCCTAAAGCAAAGAAACAGAAAGGCATAAAAAAACAAAGGAATATACCTAATTTTGTGTACAGGAGTACCTATTACCGAAAAATGTTTTTCCGAAGGTTACTTTATATCGTATTATGCGTAATTCCCATTGTTTCTGCTACATATAAGCAAGAAAATTCAGGGCTTTTTGCTATTCCGTTTGTCATTGTTATCTTTTTCAACTTTCTTATCATTGTAATGATTTCCAAAGATGTTGTAGACGAATTCTTCCCTCCCAAAATTGAGTCTGACGTAAGCCCCACAAAACTGGAAAAATTCATTTACAGAAGTTCAGTAGGTCTTTTTTTTGTGAGCCTTTTTGCACAATTAATTGAAATAACAAATTATGATAATACCATATATGGAACAAAGCTATATTGGTACTCAGGTATTGCAGGTATTTTATTAGCCATTTTTATAACTGTATTGCTTAAGATACTATATCCAAGTGTATATTATGAGAGCAACCGAAGGTATGGTGTGTACTTTGGTTTGTTTTTAGGCTTATTTCTAATAACCTCCGCTGTTGCAGGTTTTATTAACCATGCGTATTCTGACTCCGAGCTAGTTTGTAAACAATATATCATTGAAAAAAAAGGAGAAAGCCATAGAAAGACATCACAATATTATATTTATCTAAAAATTGATAATAATTCAGATGAGCGGTTTACATTAACCCAATCACTGCACGAAAGCATTGAGGTAGGCGAAAAAATAGAACTATGCATGTTTAAAGGGAAGTTGGGTTTTTATTATATTCGGAAATTTAATAAACTCCAATAGTAGAAGCTACCAGCCATCTGATTGTAGCATTTCATCCAGAATATAGGGTAAGAATATTTTAAACGATTCCCTTTCAGAATGATATTCTGCAACTTTCTAAATTCCCGCCAAAATGAAGTTAAACAAATTTTTGGTTTTGACCATTTTATGGTAAATTACAAATAGTTTACACACAATTAACGCTTACTTATATGCAACTATTTAATAATGAATACATTCTAATTGAATTACATGCCAATGATTCATTGTACATAAAATGGACTGAAGCAACCGCAGTGATGCCTACAGAGTTTTTCAAACAGGTAAATCTTTGGTATGTTGAATATTTTAGCAAGTATCCCATAAAGTCTGTGATGATAAATACCCAAGATTTTAAATATACTATTGAAATAGAAGTCCAGGAATGGGTTGGTACACAAATAATACCGCAGCTTATTGCAAAGGGTTTAAAGAAACTTGCATTCATAGTTAGCAAAGACTTGTTTTCGCAGTTCACCATAGAACAAACCATGGATGAAAGCAAATCGGATGTTTTCACACTTTTGTATTTTGAAGATGAAGCAAAAGCCAATACATGGTTAAAAAGCTAACTTTTAAAAGTTTGAGCTAAGAAAAAAAACACATTACAACACACATTGTCATTTAGTTGAAGCCGGGGTGCTGAGTTTGGCTTAGCTAATGTTTTTAGCTAAATGGCGCTCATATTTTATACACAAAGGGCTTTGAATAAAAATGAAAGTCGTTTCCGGAAAGATGGCTTTTAGTGCATTAGACGGGTAGCCACACCACTACCCCCATGCTAGGCAACAATGATTCATGTTTTTGACTGTTGGCATAATATCACTAAATGCCTGGTCTTCAGAGAACAGCCTGAGAGTATACAAGAGATAAAAAAAAGCGAATAGTCCGGAAGTTATGTTTTTCAAATGGAATTTTAACTTGGTTTGCAGAACAACATAAATTCAATTATCTTAGGTGGGTGTGTTCGGAAAACGATTCGAAGAAGCACATTCACATATCACTGACAATAAATATGTTAGCTTACTTTTATTGATAAACATAATTATTGATTTGATAAACAGCCTGTTTGGATTTGGCTCAAGATGTTGCATCGGGTAAAGGTTCAACTTTGAGTGTTATTCATACATAAAGAGGAATGACTCTGACCAGGATGTTGTCTGAATTTTAAAACTTAAAACCTATGAACCAAGAAATAAAGGGATTGCCGCACTTTAAGATAGAAGAAAGGGTAATAAACAGAAAAAATGAAGTTGAGTTGCTGAACCAGTTTTATGTAACTGTAGAGGCTACTTTCGAAAGATTGAACAACAATTACAACGAAAATTCTGAAGAAAAATCAGTAGCCAGAGATATAGAGGCATTGCTGAAAAAGCCAAATTCATGGCTGAATGTATATAAAATAGAACACCTTTTGGTTTATTTGTACGACGATATGTACATCACATTTGAAATAAAAAGGCGCTTATTGGAAATAGACAGAAATTTATACCGCGAACAAATTAAATTTTACAATACTGAAGCCGCGAATTTAAGCACTTTAGCCGAAAAACGCATTTTTTTATCGCGCCTGATAAACGATTTGCAATGGCGCTATACCATTCGAGAAACCAAACTCGAGTTTCAGCGCAAAGCCCGTAAAATTTCGAGTACCGTATTGTTTGTGTCCATTATCCTTTTTATGGCGGTACTATTTATCCGCTTATTTGGGCAAGGTAATGCTAATATTGCTTACCTGGATATATCCAAATTGACCGATTTTTATATCATGATAGAAGTGGCTACGGCAGGTTTATTCGGCGCCTCGCTCAGTATTGCAACCTCCATCAATAAAAGTATAAATTCCGTTTCGTTCGATAATCTAAAACTGACCCATCGCCTCAATTACATCCTGTCCAGGGTTTCTATAGGCATGGGGGCTGCCATTATTATGTACTACTTCATAAGGTCTGGCATACTCACCGATAGCACTCATACCACCACCATAGAGCTAGAATATAAATTAATTATCTTGGGCTTTGTGGCAGGGTTTTCCGAGAAATTAATCCCATCGGTACTCACTAAAACGGGGGAAAACATTGCCTCAGAAAAGCCGAGCACCGAAGAAACCAAAAATTAATACATCATGGCACATATCTGGAAACAGAAAAGTACATCTATCTGACATGTGAAGGAAACGCGCAATGCAGTCATACTTCAAATTCCAATCAAATTCAAAGAGCTATAATGAGGTATTTTTCTGCAAGAAATCTTTTACATTTGAGGCAAGTATTTGGAAAATATTCCAGGCACACCTCGCATTTGCGTTTTGAAAGGAATATTGAACAATAAAAAAAGTATTATTTAAAAACCGGTTTTATTAAGAAAATAATATATGAAGAAAATTGCTTATGATTTCGGAGAAAATTGGAAAGATTATTCACTTCATGCTTTAAAGCACAACAACATTGAACAATCCATGAGTGATTTCAAAATTTTAATGAACAACGAAAACATCAGTGGCAAAACTTTCTTAGATATCGGTTTCGGTCAAGGTTTAAGCCTATTAAATGCAACTACACTGGGCGCAAAAACAGTTGGATGCGATATAAATCCGAAATGCAAAGAGGTGCTTGAATTAAACAAGCAGAAATATCCAGCTTTAAAAGACACCACTATTCCCGTTGTTGTGGGTTCAATTACCGAAAAAGAAACGGTTGAAAGAATTAAGACTTACAATAATAAGTTCGATATAGTTCATTCGTGGGGGGTTTTGCATCATACCGGTAAAATGTGGAAATCGATTGATATTTGCAGCGATTTAGTGAATAACAATGGCGAACTTATCATTTCAATCTACAACAAGCATTGGTCATCTGCCTCGTGGAAATTGATAAAGTGGTTTTACAATATTTCACCCCAATTTATCAGGTGGTTTATGATTAAGATTTTTTATTTAATAATAATGATAGCGAAATTTTTAGTAACCATGCAAAACCCTTTGAAAAAAGAACGTGGCATGAATTTTTACTATGATATTATTGATTGGATTGGAGGTTATCCTTATGAATACGCCACTCTGGATGAAATAACTGATTATATATGTAAAAAAGGTTATGTGTTGATTAGCAAGAAAAAGGCACAAGTTCCCACCGGGTGCAATGAATTTATATTTAGACGAGTGGAGAGCTAAAACCCCGCTTACAAATGCCTAGTAGATATGCAGAAGCGCCCGCTCAGCGCAATTTTTTTGTACAGATGAGCGTTACATGATATAAAAACGTACCGGATATTTATGCAGAATAAAATTGATTTAAAAAGTAATTTCGGACTCACTCATGAAGAATTAGATGTTACTTTTAAAAGTTACAGTCCTGAAAGCATGTTGGCAAATCAATATTTTCTAAAACAAGGTTTTGTTTCCGATAAAATAGGGTTTGTAAAGGAAGGACTGTTGCGGGCTTTTTTCTACACAGAAAATGGGGAAGAAATAACCACTCATTTTTTTACAACAGGTTCATACATTATTTCGTACGGCAGTTTTAATAACCAAACCCCTTCAAAAGAAAATATTATAGCGGTCGAAAATTCAGAATTGATGACAGTGAATTATCAAAAACAAAAAGAACTATACCTCAAAATTCCGCAATGGAACCAGATTTGCAAAGACCTTGCTGATATCAAAAGTAGGGAAATGATTGAACGTACTGCTCAATTTCAAACACTTACAGCCACCGAAAGATATAATTTGTTTTGCGCAGATTTTCCCGAAGTTATCAAAAAAGTTTCGTTACGTCACATTTCATCTTATTTAGGCATCGACATTGCAACGCTAAGCCGGATTAGAAAGAAAAGATGATTTTTTGACTTTTGTCAATAAACAGTTTCATCGCATGTAATTACATTTGTTTGGCTACACATTTAAAAACATATTAAAATGGAAAACAAAAAGAAAATTACAATCATAGGCGCAACCGGAAATCTTGGCGTACCAGTCACAAAAAACTTACTCGTTTTGGGTTACGAAGTTACGCTCATTGTGAGAAATATAGAAAAAGCGAAACTGCTTTTTGGAAATAATCCCGCGGTGAAATGTATAACCGCCGATTTGCATGATGTTCCTTCATTGAAAAAAGCATTGAATAATACGGAATATCTGTACCTGAATCTATCGTCGATGGTTTCTGATGTCAATGTTTCGTTTGCTGCTGAAAGAGAAGGTGTTGCAAACATTATTGAGGCTGTTAATAAAACAAGTATCAAACAAATATTAATTATTTCCGGTTTAGGGGTGTATCAAAAAGATTTTAGTGCATATTCCAATAAGTTCGTTCCTAATATCATACGCAGTCAGGGGCACGAACTGATAAAAAAGTCAGGCATTCCATATACAATTCTGCATTGCACCTGGTTTGCAGATAGTTTTTTATTGTTTCTGCGAAACGGAAGTTATCCGATAATAGGAAACACTCAAAATCCGTCTTATTTCACAAATGCTTTTGATTATACAAACCAATTATCAAAGGCAATCGGAAATGAAAACACTTATAATAAGGAATATCCGATACAAGGAACTCAAGGAATAAACCATTTAGATGCTGCAAAACAATTTTTCGATGTATTTGATAATAAAATAAAGGCAAAACCAATGCCAACGTGGTTATTGCGAATGCTTTCGGTTCTCAAAAAAGAAATGAAACCGGTAAAAGACATGGCTTTGTATTTTGAAAATAGCAAGGAACAATTTATTGCCGATAAGTTCGGAACTTACAAAGATTTGGGTGAACATAAACTAAATGTAGTTAAATATGCTGAAATGGTAAAAACCAATCATGTATACGACTATTTATTCACCAAAAAATAATATGTATTGAAAACCTTACAAGTGTTTAAATTTATTTTGCAGTACACATATGTTTCGCTTTAGTTTATGGTTTAAAACCCTTTTGCGAATACAAAATTCAAAAAAAAAGGATATGGGATGATTGAAATTTTCATGGATCCGATTGTAAAAATAAAAGTACGAAAACAAAATTGACGGCCAAACAAGCCTAACTATCCGGAAAGTAAATCCTTCAAATTTATTTCCGGATTTTTTTATGTTTAGATATGGGGACGATTTTTTTTGTATATTGGTCTAAATATTTTAAGGAAGCAATAAGTATGGAACTAATTGATATATTTTCAATTCCATTAGAATCAGTACCAGATATTATCCGTTCATTTCAATAAAATGTAAACTAAGTAAAATTATAAAATGATGAATAAAATCGCATTTTTACTACTAGTAGCTGTGTTTTCAGCCTGTTCGGTTACAAAACTCGAACAAAAACAAAATCTTACTGCAAAATATGGTTATAATAACTACTCCGAAGCCGTTCGTGATGCTATGATTGCCGACAGCAACGAATTGTTTGATAATCTGATTTTTATTTCACCAGACAACACCAAACTTCGTTGGAATTCAACGCGCGACAGTGTACTGGTTTGCTCTTTTTTTAACGGTGCGTATCAAAAATCGTATCCGGTTGGCTATTCTGTAACTGTGTCATGGGGCGAAATGTGGGTTACGACTGTGCCCGAATTACAAACAGCTATACGCTCATTATCAAACATCTCTGATAAGAAACTACGCACTGAACAACTTCTGGGTTTGCCGCCAAATACAAAAAATACGCATATCGTAGAATTTTGGGTTAGTCCCAATGACTTGTTTCGCCCTGCACCTGACAAAGAAACTTCAGACAAAATAGCAAATTTGATTTATAGCGATTTTTCCGACTCTTTTCATCGCCAATGGTTTGCAGATAAGTTACTTACATCGTACCATACATCAAATCCTTACCCTTGGACACGCATGGGATACACGTATGATTGGGGTAATCCGGACTCAGAAGTCGGCCTTAGTGAATTTGTTATAAGTAAAGGGGCTACAATTCATCCAATAGCGATTTATAGCTTAGATGAATATTTAAAATAATGGTGTCATATTGTATGTATTTAACCCAGATTACGCATTTAATGAGTTTTATTTGTGTTTGAATTCGAATAAGGACATCACACGATTACATATTAACCACTTAAAGGATACAACTTCCCGAAATTTGTGGAACTTTCGGGAAGTGCTAACCTTTTTTTATGCTATTGCATAATCTGGGTAAAATTTAAACAATAAGTTCAAAACATCAAGAATACTCGCTCACAAACTGGTTAATGTGGTAATAAGGTTGTGTCAGTCGCTTATTTTAATTTCTACTCAGATCCGAATCGCGGATAATGTTTTAAGACCCAATTTTCAGTTAAAACATTAGTAAAAATTAATTAAAGCAACAAAGATTCCCTTAATGTTTCACCTGAATATAAATTTATTCAATTGCAACACCTTACAACATTTGCAAAATACCAATTTCAAAAAATAAAACCGATATCATCCCCCAATTAACCAGTTTTTAAACAGGGCTGTTTTCTCGCGGCTTATAATTATTTCTTCGGTTGTTTTTACCGAGAGGTGCACCAATAGCCGATTGTTGAAGTAAATTTCAGCAGTTGAAACATATTTTTTTTGAACAATAAATTGTCGGTTGGCCCGGAAAAAGAATTGCTTGGGCAAACGCTTTTCTATTTCGTCCAGGGTTTCTTCTAAAACATATTCGGTTTTATCGGTAACTGCATATACTATAAGGTTTTGAATATAAAAATACACCACACTTTCGCAGGCCAACGGTATGAGTTTATCTTTCTGATAACTTATAAAACTTGGAAATTTAACGGTCGTTTGCTGAAATTGATTGATAATGGATTGAATATCGAACAATTGATTTTGCGAATAACGTTTTTTGGTATGTTCAAATTTAATGAATGCTTGTGTAAGCTCTTCTTTTTGAATCGGTTTCAGCAAATAATCCACACCATTCAGTTTGAATGCGCGCAAGGCATATTCATCGTAAGCGGTTGTAAAAATAATAGGTAAGTCTACCGCTATATTTTCAAATATTTCAAACGACAATCCGTCTGATAATTGTATATCGGATAACAATAAATCGATGTTGGATAAGGAATGAGATTGGAACCATTTTTTTGCATCGTAAACCGATTCTAAGGCCACTACAATTTCAATTTCAGAATTTATTTCAGAAATCAATTTTTTCAATTTTCTTATAGCAATGCCTTCATCTTCAATAATTACAACTCTCATGTTTTATTTTTTATGAATGGAACTTTCACGCAAAACAAGGTTTCGGTTTGTTCTACAACAATTGATTTTCCGGCAAGAAGTTCGCATCGTTTGTTCAAGTTTTTCAATCCAAAACCAGTGCTGTTCATGTTTTTTTGCGGATAAAGCGTGTTACTAATTATCAGATAATCAGACGCTATTTCTATTTCTATTTTTACCGGAAACTGACGATTCATGCGATTGTGTTTTATTACATTTTCGATTAGTAACTGCGTGCACAATGGCGCAACGTAAGCATTTTCTGTTGGTTGAATCTGTATTTCTAAAAATATTTTGTCGGCAAATCTCATTTTCAATAAATAAAAATAATCTTCGGCAAATTTCAATTCCTCGCTTACCAAAACGCTGCTGTTTTCCTGCATTTTAAGAACATACCTAAAAACTTGCGAAAGTTTATCAATAAAAACCTCGCTTTTTTCGGGGCTTTCCTGCACCAATCCGCTCAAGGTATTTAGGGTATTGAAAAAGAAATGCGGATTAATTTGTTGCATCAAACCCCGAACCTGGTTACTTAAATTTTCGTTTTGCAATTCGTTCAACGCTGTTTTTATTTGTTGGTTTTCAATGGTTCTGATATAAAATTTTGCAGCCAACCAACTCACAATAAAAATAGTAATGTTTCGAACAATTTCATCGCGTATGTAAAAAACAACAGGTATATGTGAAGTGCTTTTCCAAATAGGAAAATGAATAGAAATACTCAGTACACTAACGAATACTAATACTAGAAAATTCAACAGAAACAATTTAATTTTTACCGATTTATAGTATTTTATATTTAACCAGAAACTGAGATAAAAAACGCTTACTACCAAAAGGAATAAAGCACTGATATCCATAAACCGCAGCAAAAACTGACCTTCGCGCAAATGATCAATTGCCACCATAATAGGAATTATGGTAGAAAGCAAACTGCCTGTTAATGAATATGTTAGTATATATTTTTTTGGTGGAAAATAAGTATTCATATTGCTTGTATATAAACGTGAAAGAGTGAAATCATAAATTTCACTCTTCACAAAACGAAAATAATGCTTTTATTTCATATATCTATCTAAAAAAGCTACCACTTTATCCATGTTTGAAGCAGCCGAAAATTGTGTACCACCGTGTCCGGCTCCGGGCAACAATTCGTAACTTACATTCATTGCACTTTTTACGGGCAGCAGCGCTTTGTAAAAATTTTCGCTTTGGGTATACGGAATATTTCTATCGGCATCGCCTACCTGAATAAAAAATGCGGCATCGTCGGCGGTTATATACGTGGTGGGGTTTGCTTTAGCAACCTGGGCTGGAATGGTAGGTACTGCGGCGCCCATCAATTGCGATTCGGGCGAACTGGCAGAATTTGTACTTAGCGTAAAACCAAGTGCGCTGGCTTCGGCATCCATGGTTGAAAAATTTATCGGGCCAAACCAATCTACCGAGACCAATACTGCCGACGAAAAACCACTATTTCCTAATTCAGCCCCTTCCAATTCGGAAACACCACCGGAAGTGCCCAATAATGCCGATAAATTGCCGCCTGCCGATGCGCCCCACGAAGCTATTTTGTCGGCATTTAGTTTGTACTTTGCCGCATTGGCGCGCAAAAAGCGTATCGCAGCCTTACAATCTTGTATCTGAGCCGGAAATTTAGCTTCACCGCTCAATCTATAGTTTATACTTACAGCGGCATACCCTTTCGAAACCAAAACTGCTGCATTGGCGGTTTCCATCTCCTTATTTCCCATTTTAAACGCCCCGCCATGTATAAATACAACTACCGGAAACGGACCTTCGCCCGCCGGCAAATAGATATCCATTTTTTGAGCTGTAGATGTGCTTGCATAAGCCACATCTGTAAAAGTTGTTGCCGAAGTAGGGATTTCATTATCGGTTGACTCATCTTTCGTACAAGCTCCCATTATAAACAGGAGGCTTAGTGTTAAATTTAATAATACCATTTTCATTTTTTCATTTTTTAGTTAAACAATGCTCCAAAAATACACCCGATGTTCTGGCTGAATATGTAAAATCTGAGTGAAGCGTTTAAAGAAGCATTTGAAACGAAAAATGAAATAAATGAACCGTATTTTATTGATTTTCTGCAATCTTATGATTCTATATAATTCCCTTTGCGGCAGTTCTTTGAACATCGCAAAACACGACATTTGATTGACAGTATACACATATCTGGTTTCTCAAACAGATTATTGCCTTTTCCACTAACCAACTTGCCCTTTTGGCAGTGCGCTATGGCTTGCTTTTCTGCAATTAATCCTGTACCTTAGCAAATAGGTTCTCGCCTAAGACATTTATGAAACGATACTTATGAAATATCAAGATAAAACGAGAGAAGAACTCATTAATGAATTGCTTGATTTACAGCATAAATATGATGAAATATCCTTGTTGTATGAAACTGAAAAATCTGCATTTGCGGCGTTAGTTGAGATTAATAGTGATCCTATGCTGGTGAAAGATTGCGATAGACGCATAATTACAGCTAATTCAGCTTTTGTGAAAGCTTCGGGTTATAATTCGCTCGCCGAGTTAGTAGGAAAAACTTCAGAAGAAATACTCAATATTCCGGAATACTTAGAACCTGCCTTTTCTTATAAGCTTGATGATTTAAAAGCATTACAATTGTCGGAAGGACAAATATTACAAAACGAAGAGACTATTCCGATGCCAAATGGCAAAATCAATACATTTCTAACAACAAAATTTCCGATTTTCGTAAACCAAAAAATAATTGGAATAGGAGTCATTAAATCGGATATCACCAATAGAAAACAAGCCGAACAATTTTTGGCGGAAGAAAAGGAAAGAACGGAAGAAAGCGAAGAAAAATATCGCCTTTTGGTTGATAATATAAATGATTTGGTATGTGAAATTGATGAAAATGGTGTCTATACCTATGTTTGTTCAAATTATATTGGTATTTTGGGTTATACCCCGCAAGATTTAATTGGAAAAAATGTAATGGATTTAATTCATCCGGAAGACTTAGTTTTGAGTCTGCAAAAATACGAACAAATAAAAGATACTTTCGAAAAAAGCTTTGTTATTTGGCGTTTTAAAAATAAAAATGGTGAATATAGAACCATTGAATCCAAAGGAACGGTTTATACAAATTCAAAAAATGAAAAAAGAACTGTGGTAATATCGAGAGATATCACCGAACAGAAATTGCTTGAAAATGAATTGAAAGAAAAAACTTCATTTTTATCTACAATAATGGAAACCAGCCCTGTGGGAATTGCTGCAATAGATAAAACCGGCACAATTACTTATGCAAACAAACGCGCCGAGCAAATACTGGGGTTGGTAAAAACAGAAATAACATCATTGACATACGACGCGCCTGTTTGGAAACATACAGATATTAATGGCGCCCCCATGCCGGCAGAGAATTTGCCTTTCAATATAGTTAAAACAACATTAAGCCCAGTTTCAAATATACAACATGGCATCACTTGGGCCAATGGCCACCGGGTTTTATTGTCGGTGAATGCGGAGCCTATAATAGATCTGCATGGCAATTTTAATGGTATAATTGCAACTTTTGAAGATATAACCGAGCAAAAAAGTTCCGAAAAGCAACTTGAAGAAAGCGAACGCAATTTGCTTACTAAAAACGAAGAACTCATGCTTGCCAAAAAAAATGCAGAAGAAAGCGAGCAAAGATTCAAATCCCTCACTGAAAATGCACCCGACGGGGTAGTAATCATTAATGAACAGGGCAATTTCATGTATGCAAGCCCAAATGCGAGTAGAAACTTTGGATACGCAGAAGACGAGGTACTTAAACATTCGGGAGACGATTTTACCCATCCCGATGATTTACCGCTTATATTAAAAACATTAGAAGCAATCATGCTTAATCCGAATCTCAAACCAAAAGTAAAATACCGTTTTAAACGCAAAAATGGGGAATATCGCCGTATAGAAACTACTTTTACTAATTTACTATCGGATAAAGCTATAAATGGTATTGTATTAAATTTTTGCGACATTACTGAGAGAGAACAAATATTTGAAGAACTTATCATTGCGAAAGAAAAAGCCGAAGCAAGCGAGAAAAAACTTTTAAGTGTATTCTCAGTTGCCCCTACCGGTATAGGATTGGTCAAAAAACGAGTTATATGGGAGGTAAATCCGATGATTTGTGAATTAACTGGCTACACTCTGGAAGAACTTATTGGCAAGGATTCTTTGATATTATATCCATCTCAAAAAGAATATGATTATGTGGGAGTTGAGAAGTATAGACAAATACAAGACAAAGGAACAGGAGTTTTAGAGACAAAGTGGAAAAATAAAAATGGTTCAATAATAGAAGTATTAATAGCATCTACGCCTATAGATTTAGACGACTTAGAAAAGGGTATTATCTTTACGGTACTTGATATTACCGAACGCAAACGGGTAGAAAAAGAACTTATACATGCGAAAGAAAAAGCCGAAGAAAGCGAACGCTTAAAAACAGCATTTTTACACAACATGTCGCATGAAATAAGAACTCCACTCAATGCAATTTCCGGCTTTACGGGTATGTTAAATAAACCCGATTTGCAAGAAGATAAACGAAAAAGTTTTGTTTCCATTATTCAAAATAGTAGTAACCAGTTGATTTCTATCATTTCAGATATTCTCACAATTTCATCGCTTGAAACAAAACAGGAAAAGGTAAACATTGATAAAGTTTGCATAAACACCATCATAGTAGATTTGCTTGCAATTTTCAAACAACAAGCTTTCAACAGAAACATTTCATTATATTCAAAACAAGAATTAAACAACAAACAATCTGAAATTTATACCGATAAAACAAAAGTAACTCAAATTTTAAGCAACCTCATTTCTAATGCTTTAAAATTTACTCACAAAGGTTTTATTGTATTTGGGTACGATTTAAAAGAAGACTTTCTCGAATTTTATGTAAAAGACACTGGAATAGGTATAAACCCTGAATTGCATGAACAAATATTTGAACGTTTCAGACAAGCAGACAAATCAATTAGCAAGCTATACGGTGGAACAGGTTTAGGTTTAGCCATTTCAAAATCATTTGTAGAATTATTGGGTGGAAAAATCTGGGTTCATTCGGAACTCGAAAATGGTTCAACTTTTTATTTTACAATTCCATACAAGCCTGTTAATGAAATACATACAACCGATAATAGTGTCAATTCAGATATCAAGCCAATCGTTCTGGTTGCAGAGGACCAAGAATTTAACTTTCTGTACATCGAAGAACTGCTATTTGATTTCAATCTTACCTTAATTCATGCAAAGGACGGGAAAGAAGCTGTTGAAATATTTATTACAAATCCCGACATCTCATTAGTATTCATGGACATAAAGATGCCAAAAATGGATGGACAAACAGCCGCAAAAATAATGAAAGAACTGAAACCTGATATTCCTATCATTGCGCAATCTGCATATGCTTTGGAGTACGAACGCGCGCAATACGAAAGTTATTTTGACGATTACCTCACAAAACCCATCAATGAACACGATTTACGAAAAATAGTACTGAAATATCTGATTAACAAGGAAATATAAACACGTAATACAAGCATCTGGCCACATCCATGGCATATAGCCTTTACACATTCCCAAAGGCTATAATAACGAAGCAGAAACTAATTCTCAATCATTATAAAACCTAATCATATGGCTCATAACATAGGAACGAAAGAAAAACCAATGGTGCTCAAAACGCCACCATTAACCAGTGAATACTCTATGCACGTTGACCAAAAAGATGGCAAAGATGTGCTGGTTTGCACAGTTGGTAAAACTGTTTTGCTATACAATATCCTCATCCTAGACGACTTATATGCCATGCTTAAGCAACATGGCGACTGGATGGAACTAGGAAGTGCTGATGAACAAAAACCTGCCAAAGAAGGAACAGTTGAAGCATGGGGACGTTCAGAAGGCAATCCGGTTGGAGGCTGGTATGGTTTGAAAAAAGGACTTCGCGGACGTGTGGGTATGTATATTCCACCTCTCATGGAAGCGCTAGGTCTTGCTGAAGTGACTCACGATGCAAAAGGAAACAAAATGAAAGCAAAATAACTTGGCTATCAACCTTTTCTTGACAATAGAAATGCGCATACAATTTGCCTATATATTCATTCTCGTTAAGTCAAATAAACACACATACGCTACATTCTGAAATATATATGATTGAACAAATAAAAATAGAACTGAATAAAAGATTGGAGCTACCCGACCAACTTTTCAATTTATTTTGGTCAAAATTGAAACCTGTCTTTGTTGCTAAGGGAGATTTGTTTTTAGAACACGGAATGTTGTGCCAATCTCTTGCTCTTATTGAAAAAGGAGCTTTTTACTCATACTATTTAAAAGAAGGGAATGAAATAATTGAAGGTTTTTGTTTTGAAGGGTGTTTTATGACAGATTACCCCGCTTTCATAACTCATTCTATTTCAAGGAAGAACTTTAAGGCACTCGAAAATTCAAATATTCTGACTATTACCAATGTAGAAGTTCAGGCATTGTACTCCCAAAATGTTTTATTTGAACGTGCCGGAAGGTTGATGGCCGAAAATCTTTTTGCTGCTTGGGAATTGAAATTACAAGATACCATCTTTCTAACTCCCACCGAACGATACCTTAAATTGCTTAAAAACAGCAACAAGCTTTTACAACGTGTACCTCAATACCTGATTGCTTCTTACCTCAACATCACCCCGCAATATTTAAGTCAAGTTCGGAAAAAAATATTTTCTTAAACTAGTTGAACAAGATTGGTGTACCCAATTCATAGTTTTGTGTTGTGATATTTTATTTTTTTGTTTTAATAAAAAAAATCGATCATGCGATTACTTATTCATTCTATAGTTTTTATTTTATTACCCATTCAACTCATGGCACAAAACAACTATATATTCATGTCGGCTATTGAAATAGCGGATAAAATCAGAAAAAAAGAAGTTACTTCATACGCAGTGGTATCGGCTTATTTGCAACAAATAGAGGCACAAAACAAAATCTTTAATGCAGTAATTTTGATCGACAAGGAAAATGCTCTACTTCAAGCAAAATTAGCTGATGAAGCTATTAGTGCAGGAAAGTATACGGGCAAGTTACATGGAGTTCCTATCACCATCAAAGATAATTATTTGACACAAGGGCTTGCAACCACATCCGGATATGAACCCTTGCGAAACAACATCCCTACTAAAGATGCAGAACTTGTCAAACTACTCAAATCTGAAGGAGCCATTATCATTGGCAAAACCAATTTATCGACATTGGCCTTAGACATGCAGGCCGATAACTCACTTTTCGGAAGAACCAATAATGCATGGGATATAAACAGAACTAGTGGAGGGAGCAGTGGCGGTTGTGCAGTAGCATTGGCAACTGGCATGACTTCATTGTCATTTGGCAACGATTTGGCCGGGTCTATTCGAATCCCTTCAGCTTTTTGCGGTGTGTATGGTTTTAAACCCACATTTGGAGTAGTTTCGCTGAATGGTATTCAAACTGACCCCAAAGAAACTGTCAATGGCCTTAAATCATTGGTAGTTGCCGGCCCTCTAGCAAGAAATATTGAAGATTTGCAACTCGCTTTGGATATTATTGCTCAAACTACCAATACCGACAAAAAACTTATTCCTATAAACCGTTGCAATGATACCATTGATATAAAAAACCTAAAAATTGCATGGACTGATGAGTTTGGCCATGTTCCGGTAGACGATGAAATCAAAAAGGCCATACAGGATTATGTGTTAAAGTTAGAGAAATCTGGTGCTACGGTAGTAAAAATTACTCCACCTATTGATTTTTATCTTGCATGGAAAACTTGGGGAAGCTTTGTGGGTATGCAAGGTGGATACAATATTTCAAATTTTGTGAAATGGATGGGGCTTCCGTTTTCAAAAGGAATACTCAAAAATGTACCTATGCATCAGAATGTTGTAAAGCCAACTTCGGTTGAAAAATATATGGAAGCTCTGAACACCCAAGATTTTTTAATCACACAGATGGAGAATTTCTTAGACAGTTTTGATGTGTTTATTTGTCCTGTTAGTGCTGTAAACGCTTTCTTACATCATAAACCGAATACAAAATACGGCAATTTTTTTATTTACAATACCCCGCTGGCAGTGAACAAGGAGTTTATACATTATTATATGGCAACTCAGGCATACACTACCCCATTCACTCTCACGGAAAATCCTGTTTTGACTATGCCTATTTCACTCAGCACAGATTCATTGCCCATTGGAATACAAGTAATTGGCAAACGGTATTCAGATTTTAGACTGCTGAAAATAGGAATGGCGTTAGATCCCTATACCGAAAAATTTAAATATCCATTAGAATAATTTTGGTGGTGTGAATAATGAACAATGTATAACTGCGAACCAATAGCATTTTGATAAACTACTGCTTAGCAGATGAGAAAAACAAGTACAAGTATGGTCTCATATTCCGGCTTTCACAAAGTTTGCTTGGTGCTTCATAATTTCAGGTATGCCTATACACATAAATACCTTTAGCCTAAAAATGCTATAAATAAACCATTTATCCATCGTGCATACAGGTAAAAATACAGTGGCTTATTGCCGTTATACGTATTTCACGTAGATAAAACTCAGCGTTTTCTTTATTGATAGGAACATAACGTAAATCTAATTTTGATAAAAATATTTAATCTCAAAATTTAAAATTTATGTTAAGTTTAATGCTACTAAACGTCAACACGCTTGACACCGGTTCTACAGCATTTATGCTGCTCGCCACAAGTTTAGTGATGCTAATGACTCCCGGATTAGCATTCTTTTACGGTGGCCTAGCCACCAAACGCAACATTCTGGCCATCATGATCCAGAGTTTTGTTTCGCTGGGTTGGACTACCGTTTTATGGGTGTTTTTTGGTTATTCCTTGTGCTTCAGTGGAGGCGAAGGTGGTATAATCGGAAACTTCGACAAAGCATTCTTGAACGGAATATCTATTGACACGCTTTGGGCCGGTAATGGAAAAATTCCGGAAATAGTATTCTTTGCTTATCAAATGATGTTTGCCATTATCACTCCTGCGCTCATTACCGGTGCATTTGTAAACAGGGTTACCTTTAAATCGTATTTTATTTTCCTTACTGTTTGGCAAATTTTGGTGTACTATCCATTCGTTCACATGATTTGGGGCGGTGGCATACTCGCGCAGTGGGGCGTTCTGGACTTTGCAGGCGGTATAGTAGTACATGCTACAGCAGGTTTTGCAGCGCTGGCTTCGGTATTTTATGTAGGCGCGCGTGTTGATAAAAATTCTACTCCAAATAGCATTCCTTTGGTAGCTATCGGTAGTGGATTACTCTGGTTTGGCTGGTATGGTTTTAATGCCGGCAGCGAGTGTCAGGTAGATAGCATCACTTCCCTTGCTTTTTTGAATACAGATATTGCTGCTTCATTTGCTACCATGTCTTGGCTTGCAGTGGAATGGATACGCGAACGCAAACCTAAATTTGTGGGTCTGCTTACTGGTTCTATTGCCGGTTTGGCTACCATTACTCCATGTGCCGGATTTGTGCCACTTTGGGCTTCTCCTATTATCGGAACCGCAGCCGGACTGGTATGCTACATGGCAGTTCAGTTCAAAAACAAAATGAAATGGGACGATGCACTTGATGTATGGGGCGTACACGGCGTAGGTGGTGTTTTCGGAACCATTTTGTTGGGCGTTTTTGCCTCTAAAGCAGTGAATGCTGCCGGCGCCGATGGCCTTATTTACGGTGGTGGAATGTTCTTTGTAAAAGAATTGGTTGCCGTTGCGCTTGCATCTGCTTACGGTTTTGTATTTACTTACCTCATGCTCATTATTATCAATAAAATAACTCCGGTGAAAGTTTCGGCTGCCGAAGAACAAATGGGACTCGACAACTCTATACACGGCGAAAAAGCTTACGACGACGGTGTTGTTTAGGAAATATTGAATTGCTTTTGTTCAAAGAGCAAAATGTTGAAAAAATGGTTGAAGCTTGTTCAGCCATTTTTTTTTACAAGACTTCGAATATTATTTTAATTTTACCAGAGTAATAACCATTTTCAACATTGATAAGTGTTCAAAAAGTCGATTATAAAAAAATTCATGCTTCTGTATGTGATTGTTGGCATTTCGTCGCTCTCTATCATCGGTTTTTATTCATATTTTAAAGCCAAAAACGCATTATTGCTTCTTGCACACCAACATTTGCAATCGGATTATATCACTGAAAACGAAATTAATGATAATTACACCGAGAAAGTAATAAAACCGATTACCAATTTGCGCAACGACCTTATTTTTGTTTCCGTCATCATACTTATTCTTATTTTTTCCATTGCACAAGTCATTAGCAACGATATCATAGTTCCGATTGTGAAATTGAAAAATGCCGCCGACAAAATAGGTGAAGGCAATTTTGATGAAAAAGTAGATATTCAGTCAGAAAACGAATTTGGAGTGCTGGCTTCCACATTCAATCAGATGACCGAAAATATTAAGAAAAATACACAAGAACTTTTAGACGAAAAAGCCAAACGAGTTTCAGCACTGTATGATGGGCAAGAATTTGAACGACACCGGATTTCGCGCGAATTGCACGATGGGCTTGCTCAACAACTCATAGCTGTGAAAATGAGACTCGAAAATATGAGTAGCAAAAAAGAAAACCTGGACGAAAATAAAATTAACGATTTAAAAAGCCAGATCAGTAGTTCCATCGACGAACTCAGGCGTATCTCATACGATCTGGCACCTGCCGGTATACTAGAATTTACAATTGAAAATGCATTGGAAAACCTTTGCAATCAGGTGCAAAAAAATACAAATATCATGATCGATTTTTCGGCTTTCGGAAATTTCAACATGTTGAACCAACGCATTAAAATATACTTATATCGTATAGTGCAGGAAGCGCTCAACAATGTTATTAAACATGCTGAAGCCACAGAAATTCATATTCAACTTACCGAGTTTTCTCAGAATTTAATTTTGATGATAGAAGACAATGGAAAGGGGTTTGAATACAATACCAATAATTTGGGACTCGGCAAGGGGCTGTTTAATATACGTGAAAGAAGTATATTGCTTAACGGTACTTTTGACGTGGAAACCTCTGTAGGTAAAGGCACTACTCTACGCGTAAAAGCAATGATTAATGAATAAACACGCATGGCAAAAATAAAAGTAATGTTGGTTGATGATCACCAGATTATACTAGATGGTGTAAAAAACATGCTCACCGACGAAGACGATATCGAATTTGTGGGTTGTGCCGCCAATGGGAGGAAAGCATTGGAAATGATTCAAAACAAACTGCCCGATATTGTCATCAGCGATATTTCTATGCCAGATATTACCGGTATTGAACTCACTCAAATGATTTCGGACATGAAAATCCCCACCCAGGTTCTAATTTTATCTATGTACAATACCGAAGATTATATTTTGAATGCCATAAAGGCCGGGGCAAAAGGCATATTGCCGAAACAAGACACCAACAAAGAAATGCTTTTGGAGGCCATACGAACCATTTTTGGCGGCGATGAGTATTACGCGCCTAGTATTTCGAAAAATATCATGAAATCGTATCTTTCTAACGCTAAAAAAGGAACGAGTTCAGAACACAACAAGAAATACTCATTGACCTTGCGCGAGAAAGAAATTCTGAAACTTTATGTCGAGGGTTTTTCTAACAACGAGGTAGCTGATAAACTAAACATCAGCATACGAACCGTAGAAACCCACAAAAATAACATCATGCAAAAGTTTGAGTTTAAAAGTACTGTGGAAATGATAAAATTTGCCCTTAAGAATAATATCGTATCGTTGTAATGGCATGTTTTTGTGTCGATTTTTTTTGAAACTATAATATATTTGCCCACCCGGCCATTCGCATTACTAAGAATCTGCGTACCAAAAACCCCCGGTTTTAAACTTTCATTCCCTATCGATATTTGCCACTTCATGGTGCGTCACCATATTGCAAATTGAGTTTTTTATACGCAATGACGCAACTTTTTGGACCGCATTTTACTCTTCATTCTTTCAATCAAAATGCAACCTATATGAATAAATTATTACTTACCATGTCCTTGGTGATTTCGCTTGTGGCGAACTTGTATGCGCAGGACACGCTCGTAAAGCAAACACGCAGCTTTAATGGTTTTGTGCATGCCGAGGGAGGATTTTTGTTCCCCAACGGCGATATGAAAGATGGCATTGCCATCCGTCAAAACCTCAGCTCCTACTACGTCGACCAATCGTCAGATGGAGAAGTAAACAGCTCCAACATCGGATTTTTCGCCGGCCTCAGGTACGAGCTGTTCAGTACCAAGCTCAAAACAGGATTGTCCTCGGGGCTCAGGTTTATTGTTTTCACCAGCGAAGTCTCGGGGCAGAGTTCCAGCACTGCCGACTTTGTGTACCTCAGGTATAGCATGCTCAACAGCGATACCAAATTTGCACGCGTAAAGTCCATCAACGAAATCAAAAACATGATATGCATTCCGGTAGAAATGACATTTGTACCCCTGCAGTTCAAAGAATTTGGCTTGTTTGTGAAAGCAGGCGCAGAGTTTAGCGCATTCATGATTAAAAATGAAACCACCATCGATTTTCAGCAATCAAATATGAAAGTGTATGAGAAAGAAATCCTGAAAAGCATGGGAGCTACTTCCGGCGATTTTTATTCCTCTTTTTATAGTTCGCTCGGTCTGAAAGTTGGAAAACCCAACAAAACCAATCTTGTGCTGGAGGTTTTTCTTCCTTCGTTTTATATGTCCGACAATAATTTCTCGCTCATGCATGTCCGTAATTATGGTGGTCTGAAGGGCTCGTTGCAATTTTCGCTCAATAAATCCAATTAAAAAAACCAAATCATGAAAAAACTAAAACATATATATTTGCTCGTTTTTGCCGTATTTCTATTCCAATCTTGCAGCACCGACGACTTCGAACTTACTGAGTCCGTTTTCATTCAAGACCCATATTACCCGGGCTTGCCCATATACTCAGAGTGGGGTTACAATACCTTTGGGGCGTACATCGACCGCAAGCCTTTTGTATCTACAAACGATGAAATTCCTGCTAAAATAATAGTGAATACCGATACTTTGCACCTCATACTGAAAGGACGAATGGGCAACGAGAGCGTAGACATGCGTTTTTCTATAAAAGGCTATCCACTGGCCACCAATTGGGATTTGGTAGAATTGGATGGGAAAACCATAAATCTGAAGGACTTGGGTTGTTCAGTAACCCTCAAAATGAACGGTGTGACGCAGGTACTGAAAATAATAGAGGGCGAAATAAAATTTAACCGGGTGCAGCGCCTCTACATCGACGAGGAAGCCATGCGCATCATACTCTCGGGCTATTTCAATTTCAAAACCTTTTTGCAAAACGAGCCTGTAGCCATCTCCTACGGCAGGTTTGACCTGGGCATAGGTTACGAGAATTTTTATAATTATTGACGATTGTATATCCATGTTGCCCCGTTAAGCCGAGGCAGAGCCTCGGCTTCATATATGCCATGAGGCTGTGCCTCATGCCTAAAACGCAGGCGGAGCCTCCGCCGAACAAGGGATTAATGGAGAATTGATAATTGATAATTGATAATGAAGAATACCCGTAAAAAGCCCAGAAGGGGCGTAAGCATTAGCACAGGGCAACGCCCTGTGTAAAACGTATTCCCCGTTAAGCCGAAGCTCCGCCTCGGTTTCATATATGCCATCAGGCTGTGCCTCATACCTAAAACGCAGGCGAAGCCTGCTGGGATATATACGACGCAGGCGGAGCCCCCGCCGAACAAGGAACAGAATGGACGCTGAGCTTGTCGAAGCATGACCCGTTAAGCCGAGGCTCCGCCTCGGCTTAATATATGCCATGAGGCTGTGCCTCATACCTAAAACGCAGGCGGAGCCCCCGCCGAACAAGGAAATTGATAATTCG
>JAIFMY010000243.1 GCA_020048155.1 Bacteroidota bacterium | reverse complement strand
AAAAAATACGGACGGATTTACAGTCTCTTCCAAGCCAAGGTCGATTGGAGCATTATTTACAGGGGCGAATGGATTTGGTGTAGTAAAACGAGGTGGATATGCTATGGAACCAGTATTGAGAGGATTCAAATACGATCAGCTTTCTGTTCAGTTCGATGGGGGTACACACGTAGCATCGGCTTGTGCAAACCGAATGGACCCTATTACAACCCGCATCAATTCTGAAGAAATAGAGAAAATAGAAATACTAAAAGGCCCATATAGCGTACGTTTTGGCCAAAACTTGGGTGGAATAGTAAATATTATTACAGAAAGACCTAAGTACGAGGCTGCTTTTGCTGTACATGGTATAATAGATGGCAGTTACGAAACCAATGGTGAGGGCAAAATAACTCGCCTGATGCTCAATGGAGGTAACAAGAAATGGGACTTTTATGTAACTGGCGGATACAGGGACTTCGGAAATTATAAAAGCGGAGATGGTAAAGAAATAGCTTCAATGTTCAATACTTCTGATTATGCTGTAAAACTAGGATTCAATCCCGGAACCGACTCCCGCTTGTTGGCTACTTGGAGGCAATCTTATACCGGAAAGGTATTGCATGCAGGCTTGCCTATGGATGCTAAGGACGACTGGAGCTATAGCGGCACTTTAGACTACTCGGCCCGAAATATAAATCCTGTATTGTATTCAGTAAGAGCCAAAATGTACTACTCATACGTAGACCACTGGATGACAAATGAATGGCGTCCTTCCTTCGCCTCCGCTGAGTCACTTACCGGAACTACATCTGAGGCATATGGTGGGAAATTAGAATTCCAGTTGCTCCATTCGCCAAGCAATGTATTGTATGCGGGTGCCGATTGGATGCATACAGCCAAAGATGGTGCTCGAAGCCGGTTGGTGAAAATAAATACTTGTACTGGTGTTACCCTGCCCAAACCGATGATGTTTACTGATAAAGTTTGGCAAAACAGTTTTTTGGATGATGCGGGAATTTTCCTGGAAAACAAATGGAATGCGACTGAGTTGCTTACTGCCGTTTTTGGAATACGCATGGATTACGTACAAACATCAGTACTGGATGCAGAGAATGATTATGCTGCTTATTGGGGCAAAAAAATACTTACCGAAAATGAGTTGAATATAAGCGCCAATGCCGGACTAACTTTTAAACCAACCGATAGGACTGAAATTAAATGGCAATTGGGCAGAGGAGCAAGGAGTGCAGATTTGCTAGAACGCTATATTAACCACCTGACTGTAGGAATGGATGCTTATGAATATATTGGAAATCCTGCTCTTAAAGCTGAAATAAATTACCAGACTGATATCACTTTCACATATAAAAATGAGCAACTGACCTGGTATATAAACGGATTCTATTCTTACATAAATAATTATATTTCTGCCGTAGTTGATAGCACTATTCTGAGAAAATTTACTCCTTGCATGAATCCCAAATACACTAAAGTATTCACCAATATTGATCGAATATATCAATCTGGCTTTGAAGTAGGTGGCCATTATGTGATGGCTAAACATTGGAATTTCGATTTTGGGGCATCATACACTTATGCACAAAATGCAAGTTTGAATGAGCCATTGGCTGAAATTCCACCTTTTGGAATGCACCTTAGTTTTGGCTATAAAACTGACAAATTGCACCTGGCCACCAAAACAAGATATAGTGCCAAGCAACAACGGGTATCCACATCGTTTGCAGAATCAGAAACTCCTGCTTATGAAGTGATAGATTTGGTAGCAGAGTATCGCTTATTCACCTGGCTCAATATGCGCACCGAGGTAGATAATTTGCTCAATAAAACTTATTACGATCACCTCAGCCGTGCTTACAAGTCCATGCCTGAAGAAAGTGAATTTTATGAACCGGGCAGAAACTTCAGATTTACCTTACAGTTTATGTTTTAACATCTGAATCAGGTATACCTCTCAAATAATATAGCCCCGCGCCACTTTACTTAGGTGCGGGGCTTATTTCTACTTGTTTATTCATCATGTTCAATGTACGCACTTGTAGCCAAAGCTGATTAGCTCAAAGTAATAAGTGTAGAAATGCGATTAATATTTATACTTCTATAAAAAGCATAAGAAGAGTAACATTTTTTGACAAAATGTGTTGGAACGCAAAGCCAAGATACAAATGAAAATTACCTTATTTAAGTTATTGTTAGTATTAAAGCTACTATTCTTACTAAAAAAAGACTTTTTAATGCATTTTTATTGCACTTATTGAAATACTTGCAATAGAATTGCTAATTGCTGAAATTTCCTTTTGAGTAAGATTATTTTCTCTAACAATTTTTTCAGCTATAGGGTCATTTAACATCAATTCTATTGGGAATTTTGCTTCTTTAACAATGTTAATTTCAGTAAAACCTGCCTTGGCAATTGCGTTGATATAATCTACTTTTCTTACTGCACCTGCCAAGCAAGCAATGTGTCCTTCTACCGAATTTTTTACATAATCAGGCAAATCGTTCAATAAAACAATATCAGAAATCATAATCCTACCTTTAGGTTTTGCTACTCGGTAAGCTTCGTTAAAAACTTGTTCTTTTTGGCTCGCTAAATTGATCACACAATTCGAAATTATTAAATCTACACTATTACTTTCAACCGGTAAATTTTCAATCTCGCCAATTTTGAATTCTATGTTTTTGTAGTTGCCTTTTTCAGCGTTTTTATTTGCTTGTGCTACCATTTCAGGCGTAAAGTCAACTCCAATAACTTTACCGGTTTTGCCAGTTTCGTTTGAAGCTAAAAAGCAGTCAAAGCCTGCACCGGAACCGAGGTCTAGAATTGTTTCACCCTTTTTAATTGAAGCTATTGCAGTTGGATTACCACATCCAATTCCCAAATTGGCATTTTCCGGCACATTTATAATTTCTGTTTCGCTATAACCAATTTCTATTCCAATGTAGGCTGCAATATCTTTAGGGTCGCAGCACTGAAACAGTTTTGGAAAAAATGATTTTTGGGTTCTGCGCTTCACTATTTCAGCGTAGCCTTTTTTTACATTACTTGCATGTTTTTCTTTGATCATAATTTTTTAATTTAAAGATTTTAAAATTGGTTATTGGTTGAGATTTAGAACTGCAAATTACAACATCTCATTTTTTGCCTGAAACTGTGCCACACTTTCTCCGTGGCAGGAAAGGCAACAAACACATGCAACAAGGCCATTAGTATTGCACCCGGAATCAGGTTTATTGAAAAAATCTGGAATATTCTGAAATTCTGATAATCATAAAAATTGGGAACAATCGTTAAACCATCTTGGTTAAGCTGAACTTTCAGTACAAGATATACCGCAATGGTTGCAAAATGAAATCCATTGACAAATAAATGCAGCATATACTCCCAGCGAGGCAGTCCACCCATAAAGGCTCGACTGTCTTTTTCCATGTATGCATCAATAGCCATTACTACAAGATCAATAAATACAAGAGTCAATCCTATATAAAAGCAAATGGTGCAATCCTGGATCACAAAAAGGAAGAATATCATGACGGGGAATATCAGTGCCCGAATTGTGTGGGTGAAATGCTCGGGTTTACTTTCTTTTCTTGTGTGCAACTCGTATTTGAAAATATGAAGGTAAAAACCATCATACACTGCCAGTATAGCGAATAACGCCAATAGAACTACTAAGATGATAAACGCTGATTCCATAATTATTGCATTCTTAATTTATAACTTATGCAAAAATGGGAACAGTCCAAAAGTTCTTAAAGGACAAATGTCCTCAAATTTTATTTAGAAATTTCTTGGCGTATTCTTGATAGCGTTCTTCTTGTAACTCCTAAATAGGAAGCAATATCTTCAATATTTGCTTTGAGCAATACGCTTGGTTGCTCCTTTAAAAGGCGTAAATATTTTTCTTTGGCAGTTTCGTTATTCAAAATCGAAGCGTATTGCTCCATTACAATGTACTCTCTTTCAGCAACTGCTCTTCCAATTGTCTGCCATACAGTGCTTTTCGCATAAAGTTTTTGTAGATTTTCGTAGTCTATAACTAGCAATTGGGTTTCCTCTATAGCTTGTAGAATTATGTTTGATGGCTGCTGAAGAATAAAACTCTTGTATGAGGTAGTTAAATTGTTTTCTGTGCAAAAACAAGAGGTTGTTTCTTCCCCTTTGTCATTCATGTAATATGTTCGTAAAGTTCCTTTCAAGATAAATCCAATGTGTCGGCAAACTTTATCTTGCTTAACAAAAAAATCGCCTTTCAGTAAATTCTGTTTAGAAAAATACGAAATTGTTTCATTATACTCGGTGTCGGTAATGGAGGAAATGCTTTTTAAAAACTGTTTGAATTTGTCCACACTTTCTTGCTAATAATAATTGCCAAAGTTAATCAATTTGTGTCAGTTGTGTGTTTCACTAGTATTGAATGAAAGAGAAAAATTACCTAAAACAGAAATACAAAACTTAGAGCCTTAGATTCATATTTGAATATAGTAAGACGTGCTAAAAAGCGATCAATTGTCTTTATTCCAGCTGCCTTTTAATTGCTTTAGCAGCGCTTGCAATTCGGTATGCCCAATATTTATCTCGTTTATATTGAGTTGTGAAAGTATTTGTGCCAGATTCTTGTAAAGTATATGTTCGCCTTTCTCAGTGTTTTCAACTAATAGTTTTTCTTTAAGCGTTACAATCTCAAGCAATGCCTTATCCTGACTGCTTTTTGCTACTAGGGCTTCCATTTCCATTCTTTTTGTCAAAAGTTTTTTTTCATTTTCAAGTGTATCCAATTCTGCAAGGTATTTCTGACGTTTGTTTAGCTGCTCTATTTCAAATAGTTCCAAATCATTGGCTTTGGCAAGCAGGTTTTGCTGTTGCTGCTCTTTAGCCCTTAGTTTGTATATTTCGCTTTGTTTTTCAAGAGCTATTTTATCCAGTACATTTCGTCGTTCCAGGTCTTTGGTTTTGGCTTCCTGCTCTAGCAAGGCAATCTGTTCATTGTGAATGATATTTTGTTCCGCTATTTCCTGATTGGTTTTCAGGGCACTGGTCTCGCTTTCTAGCCTTATCTGATCGCGAAACCTAGCTTGCATGTTGTGAAACAATTGCGATGACATTATTTTCACATTCTTAATCTCTATGGTTTCTATAGCTATGCCCCACTCGGTAGATATATATTCGAGTTCCTTTTTTAGTGCCAGAATGATGGTTCCGCGCTTACGTAGTACTTCATCTATGGTCATGTTGGCTACCTGGTGGCGTATGGCACTCTCCACCACATCTTTCAGATAGTTGTTTATGGTTTCAACAGGGGCCAGGCTTGCCGAAAAATCGAAATGTAGGTATGTTTTGGAAGGATCACCTATTTTCCAGAATGCAAATCCACTGACTTCCACTCCCTGATTCTCACGACTTATCTGGTCGGCCAGAAATTGAATTTTGCTCACTGTGGTAGGCAAAATCACATATTGCTCAGATGGGATAGTGAAAAAATTCATTCCCAAACCTTGTTTATATATTTTTCCTCCTCGCAGTCTTATTACATAATCCGACGGATTTACTCGTACAATGCCAATATTTTTCATCACCAAACGTTTTTTTGTAAATAATTCTGGAAAAATCTTATAACAGCAAGTTACTAAAAATAAGGATATCAATTGTGGAAATTTTGTGTATTTCGGATCTGTGAATTCGGATTTCGGAATATAATGGAACGCTGATAAAACCGATCAGACTGATTTACACAGATCTTTTAAAAAACTTTGCGTAACTCTGCGCTATCCTCTGCGATACTCTGCGGTTAAAACTATTTCGTATATGCGATTTCGGAATATAGTGGAACGCTGATAAAACTGATCGGACTGATTTACACAGAACTTTTAAAAAACTTTGCGTAAAACAAAAAGATCTGTCATGATCAATTAAATCAGTCAAATCAGCGTCCCATTAAAAACCTTCAGCGAGACTCTGCGGTTAAATCAATTTCGTATTTGCGATTTCGGAATATAATGGAACGTTGATAAAACTGATCGGACTGATTTACACAGATCTTTTAAAAAACTCTGCGTAAATCTGCGGTTAAATCTGTGTGAATCTGCGTGAAACAAAAAGAATCATTCCTCCACAACTTCTAGAACAAAACGGAAGCCTGCATAGGGAGCAGCCTTACCATCGTATGGTATGCGCGCATCTATGCGCAAGAGCTGAGCTGGATGGTACCAGCTACCTCCTTTTAGCATATCGGGTGTGCTTAGCATTTCAGCCACATTTCCGCACATATTGTACAGGCCAATTGTATTTGGCCAATATGCAGAAACAGGCGCAGTGATGGTAGTATTTTCAGTGAGTGAACCTGCTATTTTTGCTGCATCTATTTTCTCGCCTTTGAAATTACATACGTATTGTCCCTTCATATTTCTTAGTTCTTCGCCTTTCCATGCGTATACAGCATCAGTAAAACCGCCTTTGGCAGCCATCATCCATTCCATTTCGCTTGGTAATCTTACCTTTACTTTCTTCCATTTACTTTTATCGCTCGTATTTATCTGGTTGGTAAGCCATTCGCAAAACATTTCGGCGCCTTGGTGGCTTATATTTACAACCGGATAATTTGCATATGCGGGATGCTTGTGGTAATACTCTGTATAGGGCATATTGTACAATGCATTTCTACTCCAAGCTGCACTATCTATTTGTGCGAGAGCAATTTCACCATCGTTTCCATTTGTAGCAATCGACTGCAAAAATGCATGATATAGCTCATTACTTACTTCGTAGGGTGAGATAAAAAGCCCCTCGCTTAATTCAACCATAGTTTTTGATATCTTTTTAATATCAGGTTGAGCAAGCAGATGATTGCCTAAGATGAGCATTAAAATGAGCAGTTTAATTCATTTCATGGTAAATAGTTAAAAATAGATTTACCAAATTTGGGTAAAGTAATTTAGTTTCTCTGCAAGTTAAAGGCAAATTATCCCGAATAATTCATAAAAAAGTTGCAAAATAGGGTGTAAATTGTTAATTTTAAGTCGCTTAAAACAAAAAAACAAACAAAATTTACACCCC
>JAIFMY010000064.1 GCA_020048155.1 Bacteroidota bacterium | reverse complement strand
AATACGGATTGGACTTTTTGGCAAATTACCTTTTAACCGGCTTTAATTCTTTAGATTACAGCCTTTTCAGTTTTTTGTCATGTACTTAAAATAAATATATATAAGTTTTCATCATTGGGCGTAAAGTTGGAATTGTTAATAATATGGTATGCTGTTACAATTGACTGAAGTCAAAATTACTTTTGATTAATTTACGTTTTGAGTTATCAAAATAGATATGGTTATTCTTTGGGTCAAGCGCCATTTGGTGAAATTCGAATGATGTTTTTATGACTGCAATTAACTCCGCATTTAAATTGAATACATGTATTTCTTGTGGTAAGTTTCGTATCATTTGTCCTTTCGAATTTATCGCATGAATAGGCTTTCCTATATAAGATGCAAAATAGTATTTTCCAGAAGCGAGTACTTGTTCATAGGTATATATATCCTTTAATAAGTCGAGCTCTGTATCGCTCTTCGGCTTTATTGCAGGATTACCTGCATATGTATATAATAAACTACCATCGGCAAAACTTTGTACTACTCCTTTATTAAAATTTGAGCTAAGCGTAAATACGTGTTTCTTGTCTGGTGATAAACAACTTTGGGATAATAGCCAACTTGAACTGCTCTGTGTTTTTATTTTTTGTTTGAAATCCGGAATTAAATGCTTTATAGAGCCACGTTTCTCTATTTTACCATCATGACACACCAAAAACCTAGAAGTATCTACCAACGAATAAAATACAAATGAACCAGATGCAACATACTCAAAGTATACAAAATTTTGATATTTCCTTTTATCATTAAGCTCCAATCCTACTTCAGGTTTTACTCTATTATTTACTTGGATGTCGGACATTTGATACTTATACACTTTTGCCTGAGAATAATCTAACCAATATAATGACTGACTCTGCTTATCAAAACTAACAGGACCATACATAAAACGTCCGATACTAAAATCATTGCAATAAACCGCTTTTGCAAGCAGTTTTTCAGAAGTAATGTTATAAATCTCAACCCAATAATCTGATTCATCTTTTGTGACTATTAAGTAATTATCAACTATTTGTATGGATTCGATATTCTTCCCAGCCCAATTTACAGTTTGGTATTGCTTAATATTGTATGTAGGAACTAATTTTTGTGCATTGGGTAACAATAACAATTGGAATAATAATATTACAGAAATAGAGGGCATATTATCAGTATTCGTATTATAAATCACTAATGAAGCAAATTTGCCAAACCTTTAGTTCCAAACGAAGTCAGTTATACCTTCCAAGTCATAGTATTTCAATTCAAAAATATCATTTATAAAGTATAAACGTTTGTTCTCTTCATCCATGGCTATAGACATTAACATTTCATCTGTACTAATTTTGGCTACTAATTTTGCTTCCCAATTAAATACCCTGATAAGGCGAGGATGGACAATGATGCCAGGGCCATAATCTGATTGCTTACTATGAGGTGTGCCTAAGAAAGGCACATATATATAATTGGATGTAGCATAAGGTCGTCTGTTTGTTATCACATCGTCGTAGGTATTCGGCTTACTAAAATTAGCTGGTTTGGTATCTTTATCCAACAATGTATACGCTATTTGGGTGAAATCTGAGTCATATATGCTGAAAGCATCATAATGCAAAGGTGCAGCAAAGTATTTTTCACCACCGGGCTTATTGCCTATGTATATCTTGCGATGGTATTCACCAAAAATTTTATCTATTTCTTCGAAATTGGGTATGATTTCACTCTTGTGTACATAACTTTGTTTATTGCTGTAAAATAAAGAATCGCCAGACATTCCGTATACCAAATTCCCTTTTTTGTTCTCAGCAACCAAGTCGGGAATACAAATCCCAACGTCCATTGTGTCAATAGGTTTTAACTCTGTTGGTTTGTTGGTAAGCAGCTCATTCAAACTTATTTTGTAAATTGAAAAATCGTTGTTTACAATGTATACTGCGTCGTGCTCATTGCAATTTTTTAAGCTGAATACTTGTTCTAACTCATCTGGTGCAGCTCCAAGTTTAATTCCGTTACCTATCCATTCATTAGATTTTCTGCCATATATTTTAAATGAGTATTCTGCATTTTGTGCATGGTCGCCAAAAACGATATAATTCTGGGTAATGGCTATAAAAATAGCATCCTCATGTATCAGTTTAGCATTTTTGAGGGCAATTTCTTTTGGCTGTTTTACCTCTGTGTTGCAACTTATAAAAGCCATCACAATAATAAAAAGGTAAACGATAGGTGTTTTCATCTTAGAATTTTAGAAATATTTGGATAATTTTATTTTAATGCCTTAATTATAAATCTGATGAAATCGGCAATGGCAAGTGAATTTTGCCATTGCCAAAGATATAAATTAATCGTAACGACTACACATATAGAAAGTTCCGTTAGGCATGCCGTGTGTATAACCTATTTTGCAGTGCGCACAAGGTTCATCACCAGATCCACAACTGTAATACCCTACGGTAGGTTTTACTTTTGCCAAGGCTTGAGCGTTTTCTAAAGCAAATTCGTTTTTTGCCGAATCAACATTCACACTTATTGCCATTGCTATTGTAAACATGGCAATAGAAGCGATTAGAATCAATCTTTTCATGTTAAAATTAAATTAAAAGATAAATACTTAGAATATCGGCATCTAAACAAAAAAAAAAAAAATGACTTATGCAAATATATTTTGCAAATTTTAAGCAATATTTTAGAGTCATGATTTTCAATGATTCATGTCAATTTAGTCACAGAGTCTTATAACAGCAGTGTATTCATGTATAAATTTAATAATACATTACATGTTGGTTTTACAAGTGAAATATTTCCTTTTTTAGAATATATGCGAAACACATGTAGATTAGATGCTTAACTCAAATACTTGTAATAATTATCAGCAGCAGTGCATCAAAACTCACTTAGTTTCACAATAGCCCCTTCTATGTCGCGAAGCCTCTGTTTGCGGTTTACAACGCTTGGTGCTGCTGCCCTAACCTGGCAATCTGTTATATTGCAACGTTCGCAAGTTTCGTTCACTACCTCTACAGGTATTGCAGGATCGTTCCAGAAACGGATTTTCTTCTTCAATTCATTATTGATTAAAAAGCCAATTCCGACGCAGTAATTGTTATCGGCTGCCGAAACCATAGTTCGGCCTATGGAAATGACTAAATATTCATTTCCAGTGTCAGAAAATACACATCGTTGGATTCCTGCTATCGGGCCTTTATATGTATTGCTTTTTCTTTCATTTTCTACATTTTGCAATACTTGTATGGTTATCCACCTCCGGCAGTAATGTTCTTCGAGCTCGTTGGCATGTGGCGAGTGCATCTGCGAAAAATGGAGCTCTTTTGTAATGCTGTAATAGGTTGTATTTTGCTGGTTCCGAATGCGCATAAAAAACAAGTTGGTAAGCCCGAAATGGCTAGGCAACAAATTGGTAAGACGCTGCATAAACATATCGGGTGAGGAAGTATACTTATGCATAATTTCTAGCAGCGCGCTAGGTTGCCATGTTTTTTGTTTAAAAAATTCGCGGATATCCGGTATCAGAAAACGCTTATTTAATAGCAATGCACCACTAAAATAGGATGCTTTAAAGTTGTTTAAAGCCTGATCGAAGGAGTGTATGCGCAACATGGGCGATGTTTTTGGCCTTTCGCTTAGGCCTAAATAATTGTATCCTAACTGCCTGCCCAAAACGAATGCCCGTTGAAACTTATCTAAATTCGGGTTTATAAACAAACGCACAGGGTCGGTATCGGTACATACAAACCGAAGATTTTGCAATTCGGGGCTTTTTGTTAGGTTTTCATAATCAATGCTATAGTTATATTTTTGATGCAAGATATGGTCTAATTGCTCCGGTTTTAAAGGAGGTTCTATGTCTAATTGGTACTCAGAACGAAATTGATCTGCGGCTTGCTCAAATTCTTCAAAGTAGTTATCGTGATATTCTTGAAATGCTTTGAGCGACGGCAGATAAAAACTTTCTTGTCTCACGTTGTAATTGCGCGCTATTTGAATGAGAGCACTTATAAACGCATTGATTTTTGCCGGAGCATTAGATATTATCTCAATGAGCTTATGGGTTTCTATACCAAAAAGTTCAAGTGGTATTTCATCCAAAAACTTCGAATCGAGCAATCTGCCAATAGGCAAAAGCCGCCTATTCAGTTTTAGTGAAACCAATTCGTCAAATTCTGTTTCCAGCGCATTGGCGAGCGCCATAATCTTATCTGTTTTGGGATATTTTTTCCCCTTTTCTATTTCGTTCAGATACGATGCCGACATTCCCGACATACGTGCCAAATCGTTCAATTGTATTTGTTTATCAGTACGTATTTGCTTGATTTTCAGACCAAATATTATCTTTATATTTTCTGCTTTCATGTGGAAATAATTAAGTAAATACCTAAAGGTAAAATCGAAAACCCTTGATTAACTCACTTTTATGAAGAGTGCGCAGCTCCCGGGGTTTCATATATAACTGTTTTTAGTTTTGCAAATATACACAATTTTAACATTTTTTCTACTAGCGAATAATGTTAATTAGCGAATATTCGCTTGCAAATTAAATTCGCAGACTATATATTTGCCACATCAAATTCTATAAACACTTTTCTATGAACCCAGACACAATATCACCGCAAGCAGACATCAAAGTGCCGATAAGCGATTTATATCAAAGCATTTTGACTCGCGAAGCTTTAGATTTCCTCGTTCAATTACAAACAAGGTTTAATCCTCGTCGTTTAGAATTGCTTGCACTGCGCAAGACCAGACAGGATGAAATAGACAACGGCGTGTTTCCTGATTTTTTGAAACAAACCCAAAACATACGCGAAAGCGAATGGACTGTGGCTCCGCTTCCGTCTGACCTGTTGGACCGCCGTGTTGAAATCACCGGACCGGTAGAACGAAAAATGATAATAAATGCGTTGAACTCGGGTGCAAGTGTTTTTATGGCCGATTTCGAAGACTCTAATTCTCCCACTTGGCAAAATACCATCGAAGGACAGATTAATTTGCGTGATGCTGTCCGAAAAACGATTACATATACCAATCCGGATAACAATAAACACTATGCACTAAACGAGAAGCATGCTGTTTTGATGGTGAGACCCAGAGGTTGGCATCTCGACGAAAAACACGTAACATTAGATGGTCAGCCCTTTTCAGGAAGTTTATTCGACTTTGGATTATACTTTTTTCACAATGTAAAGCAATTGCTACAGAATGGAACAGGTCCATACTTTTACCTACCTAAACTAGAGAGCCATTTGGAAGCCCGCTTATGGAACGATGTTTTTGTTTTTGCCCAAAACTACCTCAACATACCGCAAGGCACCATCAAGGCTACTGTATTGGTAGAAACCATTCTTGCAAGTTTTGAACTAAACGAAATTTTATACGAATTGCGTGAGCACTCTGCCGGATTAAACTGCGGACGTTGGGATTACATTTTCTCTTATATCAAAAAATTCCGCAAACATCCTGATTTTTTAGTTCCCGATCGTGCAGAAGTTGGAATGACACAGCATTTTATGCGTTCATACTCACGCCTAGTTATACAAACCTGCCACCGCCGAAATGTACATGCAATGGGAGGCATGGCAGCTCAGATTCCAATCAAAAACGATGAAAAAGCTAATGCAGAAGCCCTCGAAAAAGTACGTCAGGATAAAATTCGCGAAGTGACCGACGGACATGACGGAACATGGGTAGCACATCCCGGATTGGTGTCGCTTGCCAAAGATATATTTGATCATTACATGCCACAAAACAATCAGATTGACAAGAAATTGATTGATTTGAAAGTTACCAGAGAAGACTTATTGCAAGTTCCTGCAGGAAATTTTACAGAGGAACAACTGGTACGAAATATTGACATCGGTGTACAATACTTAGGCTCGTGGCTCAATGGAAATGGCTGTGTTCCAATATACAACCTGATGGAAGACGCCGCAACAGCCGAAATTTCGCGTACACAGGTGTGGCAGTGGATACACAACCCCAATACAAAACTGTCTGACGGACGCGCCGTAACTCCCGAATTGTATCACCAATTGGCCCAAAAAGCCAAAGAGCGGATTATAGCAGCACTTGGAAACAAGACCTATGTTGAGGCTGGATATGAAAGAGCCTTCGAGCTATTCAACCAATTTGCACTGGAAGCGGATTATTCAGATTTCTTGACACTAAATGCTTACCGGGCATTGGAATAAGTAGGAATTGCATTTAACACAAAACAACAGTAGAAAATAAATAACCTTTAACACACCATAACATGACACGCGACGAACAAATTAAAAAACTGAAAGAAGACTGGGCAAGTAATCCAAGATGGGCTGGAATAGTCAGGCCATATTCTGCCGAAGATGTGGTAAACCTAAGAAATTCGATTCAGATTGAGTATACTTTGGCACGTTTGGGCGCCGAAAAACTTTGGAACAAATTGCAAAAACAAACAGTTGTTTCAGGATTGGGAGCACTTACCGGAAATCAGGCCATTGAAGAAGCAGATGCCGGACTCGATTCAGTTTATTTAAGCGGTTGGCAAGTAGCAGGCGATGCCAATGTTACCGGCGAAATGTATCCTGATCAAAGTTTGTATGCAGTAAATTCTGTTCCCGCGGCTGTCGAGAAAATAAATAATGCACTCATACGTGCCGACCAAATACAAAATGTGAACAGGGATGGAAATACAGATTATTTTTTGCCCATTGTAGCCGATGCTGAAGCCGGTTTTGGGGGCAATCTGAATGCATATGAGCTAATGAAAGCGATGATAAAAGCAGGAGCTGCCGGTGTGCATTTCGAAGATCAACTTTCATCTGCAAAGAAGTGTGGACACCTGGGTGGCAAAGTACTGGTTCCTACACGAGAGGCAATCAACAAGCTGGTAGCCGCAAGGTTGGCTGCCGATGTGATGGGAGTACCTACCTTGCTCATAGCCCGTACCGATGCCGAAGCTGCCAACCTGATTACGAGTGATATAGATCCTACAGACGCTGAGTTCATACGACAAGATATGGAAAGAACCAGCGAAGGTTTTTATCACCTGCGATATGGTAT
>JAIFMY010000026.1 GCA_020048155.1 Bacteroidota bacterium | reverse complement strand
GGTCTTGAACGTTGGGTATTTAGATGGTGTTCCGGTAGAAAAGCTAAATCAGATTCAAAAAATAGTAACAGAAAAGGTAAATCTACGTATAAATGAAATAACGTTGAAGTTGCGTATTTCCATTGTTACCATTCTCGAAGATCACAATGATTAGATTCAAGAAATATATTTGTGCTATATTCATACTTTTAGTTTTTAGTCGGACCAATGGCCAAATTATTGATTCACTTGAGAATGTAATTACCAACAACATCAACATCAGCGCCAAAGACCACATAGATGCGCTAAATCTGTTAAGCAGGGAATTGAGTTTTGTAAATGGAATAAAGTCTCTGGAATATGCCCGGGAAGCACTAGACTTAGCACAGGCAAAAAAGTATCGCTTGGGCGAAGCTTTTGCATATCGAAATCTGGCCAATATCTACACCAACAACGACATGTATTTCAATGGCATGGATTATATTCAGAAGGCCTATACTATATTCGAAGCAGAAAACGACTCGGATGGAATTGCCAATTGTTTCATCTCCTTGGGGCATCTTTACCGCAGATTACACAAAACGGATGAAGAAATAAAGTACAATGAAATGGCATTCATCTACTTCGTAGAATTGGGTCTATTGCCTCGCATGGGAGTAGCCGCACACAATTTGGGAGAATCTTACTTTTTGAATCATCAGACTGAGAACGCAAAAAAATTCACAAAACTATCTATTAAAATCAACCAGTCTATCCTAAATTATTCGGTACTTACGGCCTGTTATAAAGTAATGGGGCAAATAGAGCAACAAAACGGCGAATTGCGTGGTGCTGAGAATTATTATAAAAAAGCGCTTAAACTTTCGGAACAGCTGGGCGCAAAATCGCAAAAAAGAGCAACTGTGGAATGTATGATATACCTTTCAGATATATACTCCCTACAAAAAAAACATATCGATGTAGTAAAACTACTCTCTGATGCTGCTAATTTTTGCAGTACATATAACCTTCATGCTTATTTACCACAAATTTACAAAAAACTCACCCAGCATTATACTATTGTAAACAACTACGTATTGCAACAGCAATATATGCATTTGCATTTTGAAATAGCAGACTCCATCAAACAGCTGGGGTTAAACGATAAAGCAGATTTGGTAAAAAGTCTAGCTCAGGTTCACCAATTAGAAAACGAAAAGCAAAAACTCATTGAGGAGCAAAGGCTTCAGAATGAAAAATTCAGATTCAGAAATATGCTTTTGTCAATAACACTTTTTACCCTCATTATTATTGTACTGATACTTATATATATAAAACGCTCAAACAACAAAATGACCCGCTTATACAAGAAGCTGAAAGAAAGTACTGATATCATTAATAAACAAAATGAGCAAATGGCGGCACTTATAGCTACCAAAGACCGGCTTTTTACAATCATTGCACACGATCTTCGCAGCCCATTCAATGCCATACTGGGCTTCTCAGACCTATTACTTCACGATATACAACATTTTAGTACCGAGCGCATTCACTCAATCATTACTACTATAAATCATTCAGCGAATAATACCTTGGAATTGCTCGAAAAATTATTGGCTTGGGCAAGGAATCAGTCCGGCGAAATTTCTTACAACCCAATACCTTTGAAGCTTAAGGAAGTACTCCAATATGTAATTGAAACTGTTCAAACCAATGCATTGGCAAAAAAAATAAATCTGGTAACTGACAATAATGATGAAATTTTAGTATTGGCTGATAAAAATATGCTTACAACCATACTAATAAACTTAATTCAGAACTCCATCAAATTTACACATGCGCAGGGCATGATAAGTATTACCACTGCTATACAACCCCCTTCTCATTATAAAATTTGCGTGAGCGACACTGGCGTGGGTATGTCGAAAGAAATTACAAGCAAGCTTTTTACGCTAAATAAAAGCATAGTACTTCCGGGCACCAATTTAGAAAAAGGCACAGGTTTAGGTTTGATACTCTGCAAAGATTTTGTCGAAAAAATGGGAGGTAGCATCTGGGCGGAAAGCGAACCCGGAAAAGGGAGCAAGTTTTATTTCACGATACAGGCAGGCAAGCCGGTAGATGCCTGAATTTATTTTTTCTCAATTCGCTCGTATGCACCTAGGTCCGGAAATCCATCAGTCAATCTCGAGTTCCCAAGTCTATCAGTAGGCAGAATATGCAGATAGTCAAGACTCGCTTTATTCAAGGCAGGTGAAAGTGTATCAAGTTCATAATTGAAATTATACATCTCCTTTTTTTTGAATTTTGCATCTTCATTCCATATTATTCCCACTAGATTAGGATTGGAAACAGTATCGTATCCAGCAATTTTTTTTTCATATTGCATCATACAATGGCTAAACAAATACTGAAGAGCCGCCCCATCAGAGCTTTTGCTCAGTGTAACCGAATTGTTTTGCATGCCATCGAAAATACAATTGTAAAAATGTGCTCGTGTGAGAGGAGCCGTATACAGTACATTGTTGTATATTACATTGTCAGACAAAAGTATTGGAGATTCATTGCTGGCACCGAAATAATAATAATTTGCAAAGGTATTGTGCACCCCGTCATAATTTCCGCCTACCACCAAAGCTGCTAAATATGTTCCGGCATTTGAAATCTCGGAATTATATACCTTCAACTTTGCATTTATGGCAAAAAGAGCTGCATAGCTGTGATTGGTTATCAATGCATTATCAATCAGCACATCTGGCTGCGAAGTTCCGGGCAGTGCACCAGCCTGTATTCCAATTACAGCATTTGCAACAATTGTATTTTTCAGCACATTATTTCTGCTTTCCGGAAAAAACCAGATGCCTTCCCATTGACCCGGAAGCTTATTATACTTTACATCGGGCAGAAAATAATCTAATCGGTCGCCCATAAACTGAACCGGCTGATCTTGCGTGCCATTGCATATGAGTGTGCCGGCAACATATAGTCGCGATTTGTGATGAAAATACATACGGGTACCTGCATTGAGTGTGAGTACCTGCCCGGTATCCACCATCATAGAGTTGAACACTACATATGGCTTATCTGCAGTGAGGGTTTGGGTACCCAGCACTTCTCCATCAATCAAAATCACGTCTTCAGACCAAGCTACCAAGTGCACAAACTGCTCATTGTTTTCATTGCTAAATACTAAAGAATCGGCAACAAACATCACAGAGTCTGCTTCATTGGATGGCAAATATGCTTTTATAAAAATAAAAAGGCTATCGTTGGCCCTTATGCGCACATTTTCGAACGTTTGACCAGACACACCATCCACATTTATCAAAAAGTTTTTACCAGTTTGTTTTCCAAGCTTTATTCGTGAAATTTCTATATCCGATTCATTTTTGTTATACACTTTCAGCACATGTGTAGATGTTCCGGTTTGGCTAAAAACGGTATCGAAACTTATAGTATCTGATGAAAAGCTAAGTGTGTACCCCGATTTCACAGGCTGAAAATCTGGGCTACATGCGGCGAAGAGTAAGATGAATACAACTGCTGGGAAAAAGTATTTCATGAAATGGGAAAAGTATTTGATTGCGAAATTGGCCAAGATTCATCACAATACCAATTGAATTGCATTATTTTAGATAATTTTTGCAAAAGGAATACTTTGGTTTCACTATTTCATACCCGTAAGTGAATATTTCAAATTTTTATAATTAAACACAACATACTAATTTAGCACACAAATGCAATAGATGTGAAACTTAGATTATGGTTAAAAGGAACTCTTGTAACATTGGTTATTTTGTTCATTGCCAATTACTTTAGAGAACGAGGGCCAACCGGATATGAAATACATGGAATAGATGTTTCACATTATCAGGATGATATAAATTGGAACGAAGTACGTACCCGAAATATATATTTTGTTTTTGTGAAAGCGTCTGAAGGTTTTAATATGCGCGACAAAAGATTTAAAACCAACTGGCAATCTATAAAAGAAGCCGGATTGCTTCGTGGTGCTTATCATTTTCTCAATTTGGGAATGGATGGCGAAAAACAAGCCAACAATTTTATAAAAACAGTAGAATTGGAAAATGGCGATTTACCCCCGGTGCTCGATATTGAATATGCCCGAAATATGCCTGACCAAAAGACTTTGCGCAAAAATGCCCGTGATTGGCTGGATGTAGTGGAACGCTATTATGGTGTAAAACCCATCATTTACACAAGCCGCTCATTTTATACAGATTATCTTTCGGGATATTTTGACGATTATCCGTTGTGGCTGGCGCACTACACCTCTACCAAACCCGACAGCGTAGCAGGAAGAAACTGGCATTTCTGGCAATACTCCGAAAACGGAATTGTACATGGCATAGACGAAGAAGTAGATTTAAACGTTTTTAATGGTAATTTAGAAGAATTGAAAAAATTGTGTATTACTAAATAATTAGATTATGAAATATAATGTGTTCATTGCCCTCATCTTAAGTGTATTTGTATTTATCGGTTGTGGTTCAGATACAAATACTGGTAGCTCCGATAATAAAGAATCGGTAGTAATAACCACCGAACGCACTGTTACTGAAAATAATTCGGAAACAACTGGCAGCCAAGAAAATGAAACGGTAACTAACAATGCTTCCGAATTGGTATTTGAAGGTGAGTTTAAAGATGGTTCACCCTTGGATCAGACTTTTTACTATTTTTTTAAAGATAAAAACGGGAAAGAAATGACTTTTTTCCATGATCCCGCAGCCAACCCAAACGTTCAGTATACGCTCATAGGTCCTGACCTCAAAGCAAACTCCGAATTTGTAGGCAAATCTTTTAAGGTTTTCTATAAAACCGAGGAGCGCCAGAATGAAAATACCGGTGATATGGAAAAAGTAAATATTCCTGTAAAAATGGAATTGGCGAAATAGTCAATAACTATCTTTACGCACCCGTTTATTTGTAGAACAATTCATCCAAAAAAACGAGCATTTTGTTTAATGCCCAAGGTGCATCTTCACCAAATCTGGTACCCAATATCGGATCGGGTTTTGCATCCAGATAGGCATGCGACTGTCCTTTGTATTCTGCATAGATTGCCCTATGCCCGAAATTTTAGAGAGAATTGCAAAATCATATATAAAGTACCCACGCTAGTGAGTTATTTCAAATTGCTTTTCCAGATTTAAAAAGTGACGTTGCTATTGCCTGCAGACCTGTTACCAAATAGAAAGGTGAAAACTGCATCTTACAAATCCTGATTCATTTGAATAATTAGGGTTAAACCCTTAGTAGAAAATTATTTCAAGTATCAAAGATTACCTTATTATTAAAAAAAAATATGATCGAATAAAAAGTATTATAAATAGGACTAATGTGAAAGTCTGAGATCTACAGCAGCACATAACTAAAAATAAAAATGCTTAAACCAACAAAGTTGCTTCTGAACGAAACATTACACCTGCCGGTTTAAGCACTAAAAAAAAAAGAATTACAAGCTGAATTACTTCGAAGTACGAGCTTTTACAACCTCGTCAACAGTTACTTCGCCACCTGCATTACCCCATGAGTTGAGTATATAGTTCACAACATCACGTACTTCTTCGTCGGTCAGATTAGCAGAAGCAGGCATAACACCACCTTTGTATTCAACACCATTTACTACAATTGGAGTTTTAGCACCATTGATGGTCTGAGCAACTGCGCGATCTTTGTCGGCCAATAAATAATCGGCTCCGGCAAGTGGAGGAAATGTACCGGCAATGCCTTTACCATCTTTCTGATGGCAAGTGTGGCAGTTTCCTTTGCCATTGTAAATAGCTTCACCAGCAGCATAAGCATTTACGGGAGCTGAAGTAACCTCACTGGTAGTTTGAGTAGTGTCTTTTTGTTCAGAAGAACTGCTACCACCACCGCATGAAACGAGAGACATAGTTGCAACTACGGCAACAACTGAAAGTAAATAAACGATTTTTTTCATAGTATAGATTTAAAAATTCATGCAAATTTAATAATTTTAAACATTATTCATCAGTATTTTTCTTTACACAGCATGCTCCCGGCGCTTCTTCAGTGTTGGTGGTCATGGTAGTTTTGCTACTAACCTTAAGCTTCGATTCACTAGGACTGATGAATGGTATGCCCAGATTGAGTCCCCTGAGTATAAACAAAATACCAAGGGTGACAATGATTATTGGAACGGATTTATGTATAAATGTGCGGAAACGAACGCTTAAATATTTTCCGGCCAATGAAAGTACAAACAACAAAGGCATGGTGCCCAGTCCAAAGAAAAACATTAGCAAGGCCCCTTTGTACACATCGGTAGTATTGAGTGAACTGGCAAGCGCCACATATACAAGACCACAAGGCAACAAACCATTGAGTAAACCAATGGTGAATAGTGATCCAAATGTCTTTTTCTGAAACAAATCCCTGAATAGAGTCCTGCTTTTGTTAAAAAGGTAAGAAGTAAATTTCATTTTGCCAGCAATTTTATTGAAGAAAGCCGGAAAAACCACCCAAAGAATCATGAGCAGCCCAATTACGATAGATAAATATCGCTGAAAGCCCCCCATCATGATGCCTTTCCCAACTAAGCCAACTAATGCACCAAAAACAGCATATGTAACCGCCCTTCCAACATTGTAGAGTAAAACGCCCATTGCACGGGAAAGTAGACTATTGCCTGTAACCGGCAAAGTAAGGGCTATTGGACCACACATACCCACACAATGTACACTGCCGAGTACGCCAATAGTAAGTCCAAGTGTTATAACAGTCAGAAAATCCATATTACTTGGTTATAAATAAATCTTTTTCAACATAGTAAGAAACACCTGCATTGCTCCAATCCAGTTTTACAGTATATCGGCCACTTTTAAGTTCTTTTGCATCAAATGTTTGCATCCCCAAAGTGTCTGGTTGTAGTTCATATAGCTTATCGCTGGCAGCGCCAGAAGGTCTGTAAAAATAGACCTTTCCTGAATCCAGCTTATTGGTATATTCAATGGGAATAAACAATGATATTGTATCCGTATTCTGAACAACTTTAACAAATTCAGCAAAATTTTTTGCTCTGTTCTGTTTATCTATTTCTTTCTGATATATAATACCTTTAGGGTAATAATCATCCGTTACCAAATTTATGTCATATTGGTTGCTAAGCCAAATTCGATAAAATACACTAAGAATGAATATAAATATGAAAAGGGCTATTCCATGTCCCCAATTAAATTTTTTAAACATAATCGTTTATTCAGGTCCGATAAAAGTTAACTTTTGTTTTTCAATAAACACATCGTTGGCGTATACAGCAAATTCAACTTCGATGCTTTTTTGCTTAAGGAGCTCAGGTTTTACCTTTAGGAAAAATACACCTTCAGAAGCCTCTTGGCCTGGCACACGCAAATTACTGGAACCAGCAAACTGAATTTCGCCGTCTACATCAATTGGTTTTATACTTACACTTATCGTATCAAATGTTTTATTCAACACTTTGATATTATACAAATTACTTATTCGTCCGTCATCCGTTTTCTGGAATAGCAATCCTGGAGTTCTGAGTATAGTAGTTTCTGTATTGGTTCTGCTTAATACGAGGTATGTAAAGAATGACATAATAGCCAATAATACAACTGAATATGCTTTCACCCGCACAGAGAAAGTAAAAGGCAGATTTTGTGAAATCTGGAACTCAGAGGCGAAACGAATAAGTCCGGTTTTTAGCCCGGTTTTCTTCATGGTAGCATCGCATGCATCAATGCAAGCGGTACAACCAATGCATTCAAATTGGGAGCCATTGCGTATATCTATGCCAGTAGGGCAAACCTGCACACATGCATGGCAAGATACACAATCGCCTTTACTGGCTTCCTTCCTGTTTTCGTCAGGCTTAACAGGACCGCGAGGTTCACCTCTAACATAATCATAGGCTACAACCATAGTATTGCGGTCTACCAGTACGCCTTGTAAGCGACCATAGGGACAAACCACAGTACAAACCAATTCTCTGACTTGCGAATAAATAAAGTATAATACTGTAGTGAAGATCATTATTCCAATGAAAGGACCTTTTTTAACACCTGTCGCATTCTCAAAAATATAGCGTATATGGTCTATTCCTACAAAATATGCTACCACAGTGCTGGCAATTACAAGACTTATAAGCCAAAATGCAATGTGTTTTATAGATTTTTTGGTGATTTTCTCTAAATTCAAGGGTTGCTTGGCGAGAATACGCTGCTGATGGGCATCGCCTTCAATCAGATATTCGACTTTGCGGTATACCATTTCCATAAATATGGTTTGCGGACATGCCCATCCGCACCACAGGCGACCGTAAATTACGGTAAATAATATAATGAAAAGTATAAAACTTATCATGGCCATGAAGAAAATATACGAATCTTGGGGCCAAAATATTTTTCCGAAAAGAATAAACTTTCTGTCCAGAAAATCAACAAGCATAAATGGCTGACCATTCACTTTGATAAGGGGTAGGCCTATAAAAATAGCCAGAAGAATCCAAGCCAATATCGTACGATATTTATGGAAATATCCGGATACCTTTTTAGGGTACATCCAAGCACGGCCTCCATCTTTTTTTATGAGGCCGAAACTATCCCTGTACGAAGTACCGGGTTTTACAGATTTTGCCATAAAGTAATTATTATTAAAGGATATAAATTATTGTTGTGGATTTTCAGCCACTGTATAGCCTTTTTCTTCAATTACTTTCTGTATGTCAGCAACTTTAACGCTGGTAGAATCAAATTTTATAAAAGTTCGGCCATTGGTATGATCGGCATTTACAGAATCGATTCCAGCCACTTTCATCAAAGAATTTTTAATAGTATTTTCACATCCGGTGCAGGTCATTCCTTCCACATTCAATTCTACGGTGGAGTATTTGACCTGCTCATTTGAAGCAGTTTTAGTATCATCGGTGGCTGTGTTGCAAGCCATAATGAAACCTACGATCAAAGCAATAATCATTAATTTATTCATAATCAACGTTTTAAAATATTAAGGCAAATAAACATCTATCGATATAGTTAGAACTATCAATAATAGGTAAACGTTGATAAAGATAAAGTATTTTTTAATATTAAAATCAGGATTCCCGGGTAGAATGAGTCTAAAAAAGAGTACTATAAAATATACTGTACCCGCCACCAAAATCAAATTTGCGTACAGATTGGATATGATATGAAAAAACGGAATAAATAACGCTGTAACTGCAGTACCAAGCGACCACACAAAAGTAACACGTTTGATTTGCTCAACGCTATATATCTGAGTAAGTGATGGGAAGCCAGCTTCTTCATATTGTTTGCCAAACTTTAGCAATAGCAACCAGAAGTGCGGTACTTGCCAAATAAACATAAAAAATGCTACTACCAGTATCTCGATATCAGTAACGTTGCCGCCAGCGGCTGCATAACCTACCATAGGTGGCAATGAGCCTATAACAGATCCAGGAATAACAGCAAAAGCGGTCTTCTTTTTGAGGGGAGTATAAATTCCATTATACCAAATGAGTGCAAGTATACCCAATTGCATAGCCATGAAATTGGAAGTGTAGAGAATAATGATTGATCCCACTATAGCAAAGATAAGGCCATGCAAAAAGGCACTTTTTGAGCTTATTCGGCCAGAGGGAATTGGGCGATTTTGTGTGCGAGGCATTTTAGCATCAATGCCAGATTCTTGATACTGATTTAGTATTGCGGAAGCACAAGCAAGCAGAAATAGCCCGAATGTTGGACCAATGGCACCAGCATCCAGACCTCGGTTCTGCATGAGATAGCCGAGTATCGTTGTTACAGTCACCACTATAGTGATGCGTACTTTCGACAACTCGGCCAATATCTTGAGGTAATTGATCATTTCGTTTATTTGAGAGTCTTCAGATAATTTACAACTTCTTTTATTTCGTCTTCAGTTATTTTGTCTTTGTACGAAACCATCAAGCCTTTGTTGAAACCTTCTACTATTTCTGCATTCGGGTCGTAAATAGCACGTTTGATATATTCATCATCGGCCATTACTTTTTTCATATCCCCATTTACTTCAACATTTTTCTGAGTTCCGTATAAGCCTTTGAAAGAGGGTCCTACAAGTTTACTTCCATCGCGTGAGTGGCAAGCCACACAACCGTTTTGGGCGAGTATCTGCTCTCCGATGCTAGCAAATTGTTGGCTTTCGTCTTCTTTCTTGTTGAACCATGCCAAAAACTCATTTTCATCTATTACCCTAACTTTGCTGAGCATATATGAATGCTGTACCCCGCAATATTCTGCACAGAATACATCAAATTCGCCCAATTCCTGAGCAATAAACCACATATAGTTAGGTCTACCAGGCACAACGTCTTCTTTTATACGAAAAGCAGGTATGTACAAACTATGAAGTACATCAGGAGAGTATAAATTAAGTTTTACAGGTTTGTCTTTGGGAACAACCAGTATATTGCTTCGTTTTCCATTTGGGTATTCGAAATCCCAACTCCACATACGTCCGGTAGCTTTTATTTCTATGGCGCCATTGGGTACTTCACGCATAGGTTGGTAACCAATCCATCCGTAATAGAACATAATGAGTACTAAAATGGTGGGGATGACAGTCCAAAGGATTTCAAGTTTATGACTATCTTTTACATCTTCAGGTACAGGATGGTTTTTCTTGCTGTATTTTATTACAAAATAAACCATGAAAAATGTGATACCTATCAGAAGTACAAACGATAAGCCAAGTATGACAATAAAGGCGGTATCTACGCCTTGTACAAAATTTGATGCACCTGGATTCATGCTACTAAATATTTATTATTTAAGTGATTATGTCTGTTAACGCAAAGCATAATCAATCAGTGTTATGGTTAAAAATACAGTAAAAATAAGCAATACTAAGCTAGCCATTATAGTTAGCATTTTATTGTCAAACTTAAGGTGCATAAAATATGCGCCTACTATCACAGCTTTTACAGTAGCAACTGCAAGGGCTACTACTACAGTTAGTTTTTGTAAATCAATTTCAGCTACCCCTACAGTTATTACAGTAAATACAAGTAAAATAACCCAAATCCAAAGGTGAGAAGTATAGCTAACGATATGATGTTTTTCGTGTTCCATATTATATTTTCAGATTAATGTATGAGATACATAAGCGGGAATAGATAAATCCAGATTAAGTCTACCAAGTGCCAATATAATCCGGCGTTTTCATGAAATGCAAAATTATCATGCTGTATGATACCTTTATTAATTTCCCTGATCACAAAAAGAATAAGAATGGCCCCAATAATAACGTGCAGACCATGCAGACCAGTCATAAAGTAATACAACAGAAAAAATAAACGCTCCGCAGGAGGAAGGGTAGCAAATAAGTCTCCACCCGGATACAATCCTATTTCAAATTTGTGTCCCCATTCGAAGTATTTATTAACCATAAAAACCAGTGCAGCTGCAATAGTAACCCAAAGCATACTGAGTGCCAGTTTTTTGTTGCCCTTTTGTATGGCTGAAATCGAAACGGCCACAGTCATACTACTAGTGAGGAGTACAACCGTATTTACTGTACCAACGAAAAGGTTCAACTCGTGGCCTCCATGAGCAAAATCTTCAGGATTCAGGAATCTGTAGATGGTGTATACCAAAAATAATCCGCCAAACAATAGTAGCTCGGTAAACAGGAATAACCACATTCCCATTTTCGCACCGAAATCGTCACGGTGCTCATCGTGTATCGCAGTAGTTGCAGACATATATTAATTCTTTATATTATTAGTCTTTGTATTCATAAGGACCTTCGGTAACAACCGGAATCTTATCAAAATTCTCCACAGTTGGTGGTGAGTCTGTTTGCCATTCCAATGAGAGAGCTCTGTAAGGATTGCCTGATGCCTTCTCTCCATTTCTGGCAGATTGCAACAAATTATATATCATGAATAGAAATCCAACGAATAAAATCCAGCTGCCTACAGTAGATATTATATTGTAATTATGAAACTGGGGAAGATAGTCATAATACCTGCGGGGCATACCAGCCATACCTGCAATAAAAAGTGGGAAATAAAGGGTATTGAAACCTACAAACATAAAATAGAATGCTATGGTGGCTTTTTTCTGATTTACCATACGTCCCCAAATTTTAGGGAACCAATAGTGCAATGCTCCAAAAAAAGCAAAGCCGGTGCCTCCAAACATTACATAGTGGAAGTGTGCCACAACAAAATATGTATCGTGAACATGTACATCTGTAGCTAAAGCGCCAAGCACCAAGCCAGTAAGTCCACCAATCATAAACTGGAATATAAATGCCAGGATGTAGAGCATAGGAGGGTTAATGGTAATAGACCCTTTGTATAGCGTGGCTACCCAATTGAATATTTTAACACCACTGGGTATTGCTACCAAGAATGTAAGTATACTGAAAATAATACGAGCCGGACCAGACATACCTGAAGTAAACATATGGTGCCCCCAAACGAAGTAACCAACAAATGCAATGGCCAAACTAGAAAAAGCAATAGCTTTGTAGCCATATATACGACGTCGTGAAAACACTGGTATAATCTCAGAAACTACTCCCATGGCAGGCAGTACCATTATATATACAGCAGGGTGCGAATAAATCCAGAATAAATGTTGATACAAAATAGGGTCGCCACCCAAAGCAGGATCAAAAAGTCCGATTCCTAGCGTACGTTCAGCTACAATCATAAGCAGTGTGATACCTATAACCGGAGTAGCCAAAAGCTGAATCCACGCAGTAGCATAGAGCGACCATGCAAACAAAGGCATCTTGAACCATGTCATACCCGGCGCTCTGAGTCTGTGTATAGTAACAATAAAGTTCAACCCGGTAAGAATGGATGAAAAGCCAAGAATAAAGGCTGCCAAAACTGCCAGAGTTACATTTGTTCCAGTTTTTACACTATATGGTGCATAAAAGGTCCATCCTGTATCGGGTATACCATCCCCAAAAACTAATGTTGATAATGCGAATAAAGCCCCGATAACATAAAGATACCAAGACAAAAGATTGATGCGAGGAAAAGAAACGTCTTTTGCGCCAATAATCAAAGGCATCACAAAGTTACCAAATACTGCTGGTACACCGGGAATGATGAACAAAAATATCATGATTACACCGTGCAAGGTAAAAATACCGTTGTAGGTCTGCGCTTCCATTATATCTTTTCCCGGGTTGAGAAGCTCAAGGCGCATAAGTACACCAAGCACAACTCCTACGAAAAAGAAAATGCTTATTGAGTAAAAATAGAGCAATCCTATACGCTTGTGGTCAGTGGATGTTATCCAGTTTATGAACCCCGGGCGTACATTGTAAAATGACTGGTGTTGAACGGATGTAATAGATTCCGACATAGTGCAATGTATTGGTTGTTAGATTAGTTATTTACTTTCTTGAATATTGTCTTGCTTTCTTGGCAAAAAGGCAAGCACCAGAAATAAGATAAGTGCGCCACTCAAGATTACGGTTCCGGTAATTTTTGTGGTATTGAATACATATTTTTTTCCGGTCGCATCATAGCTGAAGCAGTATTTTAATACTTTATTGATTGTAGGTCCAGAGCGCTCCTCTTGTGCTTCTATTACAGCCATTTTCAGATCGAAAGGCAAAAAATAAGTTCCATGGAGGTATCTGGTAATTTTGCCATGTGGGCTCACAACCATGATTGATGCTGCGTGTACGTATTCTTTTCCCTCTTTTTTATATTTAAATCCCAAAGCATCGGTGATTCTGAAGATATTTGCACTGTCACCTGTGAGCCAAATCCAATTTGATGCATCAATTGGGCGCTTAATTTGGTTGAGGTAATTTATTTTTTTTGCCTTACCTAAACTTGAACCGTCTGACGGATTGAAACTTATAGTGATTACCTGGTAATCTTTCCCTAGTTCCATTTCGGCTCGATCTATAACTTCAGCCAATCCATCGAGTAATGGGCTGCAAAGGCCCGGACAGTTGTAATAAACAAATGAAAATACTGTTGGTTTGTTTATTAGACTTTTCAAGTTAATGAGCACAGAATCTGAATTGTAGAGCATCACATTTTCCGGAATGTTTTCATCCAAATGTTCGTAAATGCCAATTTCCTGCTTGTCGCCTGCTTGGTACTCAGGAACTGCAGTTTGTGCAAACATGCTTGATTGAAACATGATGTACAAAACGGTTAGTAATAACTTAATTTTCATTTAATTAAAAGAATATAATTTTGAATTCAAATGTACTTTAATTAATTTTTAATCAAAAATACATAAGCTTATTAATTGCTTCTAAATTGTAGGAGCTCAGCATCGGGATTATGTCTTATTCTCAAATCAAAGCTGAGCGCATGGCATAAATGGCTTCTTAAAAAAACATCGCCTTATTGTACCTTTATTTTCAGGCAAATAAGACGACGTTTTTATAAAAATTCATTTAATATCATCGATTATAATTTTCAATCCGATGCAATATTAGACGAAAATATCGATTTAAAAAATATTTATTCTAAATAAGTTCTAATTTACAATAGAATCTCCTTGTGCAGCTTTTCCGTTTGGAGGATTTGAGCCTACAAGCTTCTTCTGAATATATACAACCAGAGATTCAATATTCTGGTCAGTGATTTGATCCTTGTAGGGGGTCATTCCTTTTTCGGGCACACCATTTTTAATTACATTGAAGATTGCTTCTTTGCTGCCACCGTGTATCCATGCGTTGTCTGTAAGATTGGGGCCTATAGCATTCCCCTCGCCTACGGGTCCGTGGCATGTTATACAAGTTTTATCAGCAAATAGCTTTTCACCAGCTGCCAGCATTTCTTCTTCAGTCATTGCAACTACATTGGTATTTGCATTTCCTGCATTTTGCACTACTGAAGCCATTTCATTAGCATACTCTGCATCTTGCAAATCGGCTACCTTGAATACATGATACACCAACATATACACTACTGACCATGCTATAGTAAAATACAATACCCACATAATCCAAGGTGGGGGTGGATTATCCAACTCTTTGATTCCGTCAAAGTCGTGATCCATGAGTTTGCTTTCTTCGTCTTTATATACTTCTGCCATGGTATTTTAAAATTTCAAAAGTTATTTTGTTCAAATTCTGAATTATTATCGTCCAAAGGTATTCTGCTATACATATCAGTTTGCTTTTTGTCGGTACGCAAAATTACGTAGAGCATCAAGAAAAAACTAGTCATAAATAGCAACAGTACTATTATCGGGTAAATTTCAATTCCTTCAATTTCCTGATAATATTGGCTCAAAAATCTCATTGCTGTGCAGTTTTATCGGTATTGCTATCAGCATTGGTAGTAGTACCATCGGCTTGTTTCGACATTGTAATGTCTTTACCCAAACGATGCAAATATGCTATGAGCGCTACTATCTTTTTAGTAGGCTCAACATTTATGCCCGACTCTTTTAGACTTGCAGTAATTAGATTGGCTTGATTCATATATAAATCATTCGCCATTTTTGCTTCATCTTCAGTATAAGGTACACCAAGAGACATCATTGCTCTTACTTTGGCTTCTGTAAGCGAAACATCTACATCGCTTTCTATGAGCCATGGATAAGGTGGCATATTCGATTGAGCATTCAAAGCCTGTGGGTTCTGCAAATGGTTGTAATGCCATGTTGCATTTTTATACATTTTGCCTCCTACTACACCTGTACGTGCCAAATCTGGACCTATACGGCGTGAGCCAAACAAGAATGGATGGTCGTAAACAGTTTCGCCTGCTTTTGAATACTCGCCATATCGTTCGGTTTCTGAACGGAACGGACGAACCAATTGCGAGTGGCAATTCACACAACCTTCAGAAATATATACATCTCTTCCTTGCAACTCAAGCGGTGTATAAGGAGTCACAGTTGCAATAGTAGCTACGTTTGATTTGATGGCTATCATAGGCACAATTTCAACTATACCTCCTACTAGCACTGCCAATGCTATGAGAATATAGAAAGGAGTAGGTCTGCGCTCTAACCAACTATGTACTGTTTCGCCTGCAACACGTGATGAGGATATAACTTCTCTGGCAGGTGCACTAGCCATTTCTTCGGCGATAAACTTACCTGAGTAGGCAGTTTTAATAAGGTTGTACAGCATCACTACCATACCTAATAAGAAGAGGGTACCTCCTACAATACGGGTATAGTACATAGGCATTATCTGAGTTACAGTCTCGAGGAAGTTTGGATATGCGAGCATTCCATCTGCATTAAATTCTTTCCACATAAGGGTTTGTGTGAATGCTGCCCAATATAATGGTATAGCATAGAATAATATACCCAATGTGCCTAACCAGAAGTGGAAATTGGCAAGCTTAATAGAATATAGTTTAGTATCGTACATCCGTGGGATAAGCCAGTATGCCATACCGAAAGTAAGGAAGCCGTTCCAGCCCATAGCACCTATATGCACGTGGGCAATGGTCCAGTCTGTAAAGTGACTGATAGCATTTACAGATTTGAGTGAAAGCATAGGACCTTCGAGGGTACTCATACCATAAGCGGTAACGGCAACAGCCATGAATTTCAGGATAGGGTTTTCGCGAACTTTGTCCCATACACCACGCAGTGTAAGCAAACCATTGAGCATACCACCCCATGATGGAGCTATAAGCATCACTGAAAAGACTACACCTAAAGTTTGTGCCCAATCTGGCAAGGAACTGTATAACAAATGGTGCGGCCCCGCCCAAATATAAAGAAATACTAGGGTCCAGAAGTGAATAATAGATAGTTTGTATGAAAATACGGGACGATTGGCGGCTTTGGGCAAGAAATAATACATAAGCCCCAAGAAAGGAGTAGTAAGAAAGAATGCAACCGCATTATGACCGTACCACCACTGTACCAAACCATCTTGAACGCCAGCAAAAACACTATAGCTTTTGAACAAAGTTACTGGTACTTCGAGCGAGTTTACGATGTGCAGCACAGCTACAGCTACAAATGAGGCAATATAGAACCAAATGGCTACATAAATATGTTTTACCCTACGTTTGTAAATAGTACCGAACATATTCCAACCAAATACCACCCATACTATGGCAATAAGAATATCAATAGGCCACTCAAGTTCTGCATACTCCTTAGAGGTAGTCATACCTAATGTGAGTGTAAGAGCAGCTAAAACAATAATTAATTGCCAGCCCCAGAAGTTGATCTTACTGAGCAAATCTGAAAACATACGAGTCTTAAGTACACGTTGCATAGAGTAATATGCTCCTGCGAATATAGCATTTCCGACAAAGGCGAAAATAGCCGCATTGGTGTGAATAGGACGTATACGCCCAAAAGTTGAATACTCCATCCCAAGGTTAAAAACCGGGAAGGCCAATTGCAAGGCCAGTAAAAGTCCGTACAGAAATGCTACAACTCCCCATAAGAGCGTCGCATTCAAGAATAGTCGGACTATCTTGTTGTCATAGTAAAAAGTCTGCTGTTCCATTTAATCTGTTTTATTATTTGGTTCATAGTTTTTATCCTCGAAGAGTATTCTCACTGATGGTGTATAATCATCGTCATATTGCCCGGTTTTGACAGCCCACAAAAAGCTTATTACAAAGCCAACGGCAACTATCAAACTGATGCCAATGAGTAAATATAGAATTTCCAAAATGTGTCTCCTTTTTATTAATTTTCAAATATAAAATTTAAATTCATATTATATACAAAACACTCGTATTTACAGCATAATTTATAATCATTTTAATTAACTATTTTTATTAATTCTAAATAAGAAAAAAGAAGAGGAATTGAGAATTGAGAATTAAGAATTAAGAATTTCGCAACGCGGAAAAAATAGCACCTGCAATCGTCCGTAGAACACATATTATAATGGATAATGGATAATGCGCAGAGCGGTCAACCGAGTAATTAGTAAGGTAACACAAAAGATGGGTTAAAATAAACCGAAATCCGAAATCAAAAGTTCGCCACGAAGGCACGAGTTTTTAATGACTCACTCTCAATTCTCAATTCTCAATTCTCAATTATCCATTGTTTACGGGTTTTTAGCCAGCATTTCCAAGCAAGCAGAGTTGCCGAGCGCGGCACCGTATTTCCAGTCTTTGCGTGCTTGTTTTGTGTCATTCAGATGCATGTATACCAAACCTCGGGCATAATAATATGCACCATTCTGCTTATCCAGTTCAATGGCTTTGTTGCACCACTCCAACGATTCAGTATATTTTTTATTTGCGGCCAGACACAAGCCTTTGAAATAGAAGGCTTCGTCAAAATCAGGTTGCTTGTTGGTGACCACAGTCAGATTCGTGAATGCCTTTTCAAACTCATCGGTATAAAAATAGCATAAGGCACGATAGTAAAACCGCATATAATCGGCAGGACTTTGTTTTATAGCTATGTCGAGGTCGCGAATGGCTTCATCATATTTCCCCATCATGTAGAAAGTGCGTCCCCGATGATACCATGCCAAATCTAGGTTGTAATCAAGTTTTATGGCTTGCGTGTAATTGGTGATAGCCTCGTCGTATTTATTGCTTTCGGTGAAGGCCAACCCTCGGTTGTACCAAGCCCTCGAAAAAGAGGGACTCAGACGTATGGCCTCGTTGTAATCTTCCATAGCTCCCAAAAAATTGTTAAGCTTAAATTTCGCATTCCCCCGGTTGTTGTATGCCTCAGCAAAATCTGGCTTCTTTATGATGGCCATATTGAAATCGAAAAGCGAAGCCAGATAGTCGCCCTTTTCGTATGCGGCAAAAGCGCGGCTGTAGAAATCTTGAGGGGTGAAACTAGAGTCAGATTGTGCAATCCCATTTTCACCATAAAATAGAGCGATGGCTAAAATAAAGTAGCGCACTTTTGTGGAGATAGATTGCATATATATATTTTAAATTCAAACAATTTCAAAAAAAATATCCATTTTAGCGTAAACGAATCACCTACATGCATTCGTATATATAAAATACATATGCTCGGCAATCCAATTACAACTGAAGAGACTACTGATATCATCCTTTTGTTGCACGAAGGTAGAATCATTGAAGCAAAAATGCTATTTAATAGCCTATGCCCATATAAACACCCCGATGCGATAACATGGTTCGAAACTTACTGCAAGATAGCAGACTCACTCAAAGACCGGAATTGTGCTGAAATTCCACAAATTATTGCGAATATTTTCGGAATGAACTGAGTGTATTGTATATTTGTGCCCGAATTTTTATTTCACGATACAAAAGATTTTTTATGAGCCACTTAGAATTAAGCGAGCAGGAAATAATACGCCGACAAGCGTTGCAGGAATTATACGATTTGGGCATAGACCCCTATCCCGCACCTGAATTTAAAGTAACTACCACCATAGCCAATATTCAGGAAAAGTTTCATGCAGAGTCCACCGACTTTCAAGATACTGCCATAGCTGGCCGCATCATGAGCCGCCGTATCATGGGTAAAGCCTCGTTTGCCGAAATACAAGACCATACCGGCAGATTGCAGGTATACATTTCGCGCGATGAATCGTGCCCGGGCGAAGACAAAACCATGTACGACATTGTATTCAAGAAACTGATGGACATTGGCGATATCATTGGTGTAGAAGGTCCTGTGTTTTATACCAAAACCGGAGAGCTTTCTATCAAAGTAAAATCTTTTGTATTGCTCAGCAAATCGCTCAAACCTCTCCCAATTGTAAAAGAAAAAGAAGGACAGGTATTCGATGCGTTTTCGGACCCCGAACAACGCTATCGCATGCGTTATGTTGACCTTATAGTGAATCCCCAGGTAAAAGATACCTTCATAAAACGTACAAAGCTCATGAATACCATGCGCGAGTATCTGAATGCCAAAGAATATCTGGAAGTAGAAACTCCCATTTTGCAACCTGTATACGGAGGCGCTGCTGCTCGTCCTTTCAAAACCCACCACAATACACACGACCAGACTTTGTACCTGCGTATTGCCAATGAGCTTTACCTCAAACGTCTGATAGTGGGTGGTTTCGATGGTGTATATGAGTTCTCGAAAGACTTTCGCAACGAGGGTATGGACAGATTTCACAATCCTGAATTTACCCAGATAGAACTCTACGTAGCTTTCAAAGACTATTTCTGGATGATGAATACCGTAGAAGAAATGGTGGAGAAGATAGCGATTAATCTGCACAATACTACCAAAGTACAAGTGGGTGAGCATGTAATAGATTTCCAGCGACCCTGGAAACGTTTCACTATGTTCGAAGCCATAGAGCACTATACAGGCATAGATATTTCGGAAATGGATGAGAAGCAATTGCGCGAGCTGTGCCTCAAATTTGGTATTGAAACCGACGAAAGCATGGGCAAAGGAAAACTGATAGATGAGATTTTTGGTGAAAAATGCGAACACCTCATCATACAGCCTACCTTCATTACAGATTACCCGGTTGAAATGTCGCCGCTTACCAAAAAACATCGCAGCAAAACCGGGCTGGTAGAGCGTTTCGAAGCCATATGCAACGGCAAAGAAATTTGCAATTCTTACTCTGAGCTCAACGACCCAATAGATCAACGTCAGCGTTTCGAAGAACAACTCGAACTAGGCAAACGTGGCGACGAAGAAGCCATGATGCTCGACGAAGACTTCCTGCGTGCCATGGAATATGGTATGCCTCCTATGGCCGGTATAGGCATAGGCATAGACCGACTGAGCATGATTATGACCAACTCACAGTCTATACAAGATGTGCTGTTTTTCCCACAAATGCGCCCTGAGAAAAAAAGTGCGATAGATGCCCCTGAGGTTTTCATAGCCCTGGGTATTCCTGCCGAATGGGTAGCCCCCATCAACAAAATGGGATTTGTAAAAGTGGATCAACTGAAACAGGCGAACCCCAATAAATTGTTCAACGACCTATGCGGTATGAATAAAAAAGCCAAACTTGGCCTTACTAACCCACGAATAGATGATGTAAAAGCCTGGCTGGGTCAGTAAAACCCTAATAAGCCTTTAAAATAAAAACATCCCGGATGAAACTTTCGCCCGGGATGTTTTGTTTTTACTGGTTCTCCTAAAAATCAGATGGTTTCCATTTGTACCTTTTCTACTTTTTTCAAATCTTTTTCGTAATAAAAAGATCCGGTAAAAAATAATATGAAAGAGATGAGCAAGGATACGGGTAAAAACGCGAACGCAGTTTGAATATTATATGCATCGGATATAGCTCCCATCACAATTGGCCCCATGGAAGCCCCCAGCAAATTTTGAACTATAACGGCAATGGAATAAGAAACTGCCCTGAGCCCCGGATGCACGACATCTTGGGTTACTGCACCTGTAGCCGCTATAAAAGCAGTGATAGAAATACCCAAAGACAACAATACCATATACTGCACGCTTCCTCCCACTACATTGAAAGCGAAAAACATGAGTATCGCAGAAACCAGTGATGTGATGGCTGGCACCAGCAACATAGCATTGATGCGGGTTTTGCGCCAACGGGCTGTGATGTAACCGCCAAGCGGTGCTCCTATGATGGCAAAAAGCATAATGGCACTCGATTTTAATCCGGCCTGACTTTCGGCTATGCCTTGTACTCTATGGAAATAGGTAGGCAGCCATGTGAGCAAAGATGTGGTAGCAAATACTACGCCCGCCATTCCGAAATAAGTGAGAATGAGTGAAGGTTTCGATAAAAACTCATTTACAATCTCGGTAATCGACATGCGCACTTTTTTGTTGCCGGTATACTGGCTTTCGTCTACTTCTACCGACTTGGCAAGGTCTATGGTCTTATAATCTTTGACAAAGAAAAATAAAATAGCTACTATCAACCCCGGAATGGCTACAGCTCCCAGTGCAGCACGCCAACCAAAATGACTGGCCAATATTCCGCCCAGTGCTACACCTATGGCACTCCCCAACGGAATGGCAGCATTCCATAACCCCATACGCCAGGCCCTTTTATTCTCAGGATACAATGCCGATAGCATAGCGGCTCCACCGGGTGCATATCCGGCCTCGCCAACACCTATGGCGGTACGCACCAAAAACAATTGCCTGAACGAGCCTGTAAAAGCCCCCATAACGGTTGACAAACTCCATACTACAGCCATAAGCCCTATGGTCTTGCGCCTGCTCCACCTATCTACTAGTATGGAAATGGGGAACGTAAACAACACGATTGACCAATATACTGTAGATACAAGCAAGCCGCTTTGGGTATCGGTGATACCCCACTCTGCTTTGAGAAATGGGAATAGGCTCGTTATGACCATTCGGTCTATATAATCGAACATATAGAGCAGAAATAGAAGCGAAAAGATATAGTTGGTATATCGCTTCGAGAAAAGATAGCCTTCGGGTACTTGATTTGTGGACATATAATTTTAATGTAATTACAAATAAGCTGATTGTGCTGGTAATATTGTGCAAACAATTCGAATGCCAATATTAATAAGAATTCGCTTTGGTTATTCCATGTTCAACTTATTTTTACGAATACGGGTGAGAATTGTGAGTTGTGAGTTATGAGT
>JAIFMY010000220.1 GCA_020048155.1 Bacteroidota bacterium | reverse complement strand
CGGTTTTTTCGGTTATGTTCATAGCTTTTACCCCTTTACCACCCCGATTGGTGATGCGATAATCTTCTACACTTGAGCGTTTTCCGTATCCGTTTTCAGACACCACGAGTATTTCTTTCTTGGTATCAGCATCTACGCATATCATGCCTATTACTTCGTCTTTTTCGTCAATTTTTATAGCACGCACCCCACTGGCTACACGTCCCATTGCACGTACAGTGGCTTCATTGAAGCGTATTGCTTTTCCTTCACGCGATGCAATGATTATTTCCATGCTGCCATGTGTAAGCTTAGCTTGTAGCAATTCGTCACCTTCGCGCACGCTTATGGCTTGTATGCCACTTACACGTGGACGACTATAGGCCTCAAGTGAAGTTTTTTTGATGGTGCCACGTTGGGTACATAATACAATCTGATTCTCATCTATATATTTATGGTCTTCTAGGCTTCCGCGAAGGTTTATGTAGGCCATTATTTTATCACCTTGTTCTATGTTTATCAGATTCTGAATGGCCCTGCCTTGTGAAATTTTTGTTCCTTCCGGAATGTCATAAACCTTGAGCCAAAAACACTTACCTTTTCGACTGAATAGGAGTAGGGTATTGTGCATGGTGGCAATATAGATATGCTCTATAAAATCCTCATCGCGTGTACTACTTCCTTTAGAGCCTTTTCCGCCTCTGTTTTGTGTACGAAACTCCAGCAATGATGTACGTTTGATATAGCCCAAATGTGAAATAGTAATCACCATTGGCTCATCTGCATAAAAGTCTTCGGGATTGAATTCATCTGACGAATATACGATTTCCGTTCTGCGGGCATCGCCATATTTGTCTTTTATTTCCTGTAGTTCTTCCTTAATTATTTTCATACGTAGTTCGTGGTTGGCCAGTACCTCTTGGTAATAAGCAATCATGCGCATGAACTCGTCGTATTCATTCTTTATCTTCTCACGTTCCAAACCGGTAAGGCGTTGCAAACGGAGAAGCAAAATCTCGCTGGCTTGTATCTCAGTAAGATTGAAATTAGCTATCAATCCTTCTTTGGCTATATCAACAGTTCGGGCTTCGCGTATGAGGGTAATTACTGCATCCAGGTGGTCAAGTGCTATCAGATAACCAGCCAGAATATGAGCACGCTCTTCGGCCTTGCGCAAATCGTATTGTGTACGACGAACAACCACGTCGTGACGGTGTTCTACAAAATAGTGAATCAGGTCTTTGATGTTCAACATCATCGGACGACCCTTCACAAGTGCAATATTGTTTACACTAAACGCAGATTGTAGTGCTGTGTACTTAAACAATTTGTTCACTACTACATTTGCAATGGCTTCTTTTTTAAGCACAAATACAATACGCATACCGCTTTTGTCCGACTCATCGTTGGCATATACTATGCCTTCAATTTTCTTCTCATTTACCAAGTCTGCAACTTTTTGTATCAGCTCGGCTTTGTTCACCATATAAGGTATTTCTGAGAATATTATACTTTCACGGCCACTTGCACTGGTTTCTATATGGTATTTACCCCGAAGTACTATACGTCCGCGCCCGGTATGATAAGACTCACGAACCCCTTCGTACCCATATATGATACCTCCTGTTGGAAAATCAGGAGCTTTTATATGTTTTATTATGTCTTCTATACCAATATCATTATTATCGATATAAGCCATGATGGCATCTATAGAATCTCGTAGATTGTGGGGTGGCATGTTGGTAGCCATACCAACGGCAATACCAGAACTACCATTTATTATAAGATTAGGTATGCGGGTAGGTAGTACTGTAGGTTCTTCAAGGCTATCGTCAAAATTGAGTTGAAAATCAACAGTTTCCTTTTCAATATCTTTTAGTATTTCTTCAGATATTCGAGTAAGCCTGGCTTCGGTATAACGCATGGCAGCAGGACTATCTCCATCTATACTACCATAGTTTCCCTGACCATCAACCAACAGATAACGCATGCTCCAGTCTTGGGCCATACGTACCATAGTATAATAAACTGAACTATCGCCGTGTGGGTGATATTTACCAAGTACTTCCCCTACAATACGAGCCGATTTTTTATGTGCCTTATTAGCAGCGAGACTCAGCTCATGCATGCCAAACAATACCCGGCGATGAACCGGTTTCATACCATCGCGCACATCGGGCAATGCACGTGAAACTATAACCGACATCGAATAATCGATGTAAGCTGTTTTCATTTCCTTCTCTATGTCTATCTGGACAATTTTCTCTCCTTCAGCCATATATGTTTATTTAAGTTCTTTCGCAACAGCGATTTAAAATAGCTCGGCAAGTAAGTAAAAAAAAATGAAAAATACGAATTTTTTTTGCTGATTAAGCCTTAAATATTAGGTCATTTTCGGGTAAAATTTGCGCCTTTTGATACGTATTGTTTATCATAAAAAAAGTGAAAAACCACCATATGGTTTTATTTTTCTAATAAAACTGTTACATTTGAATCTTAAATCAATTTTTATACGTATGAATCCAACATACTCACAAAAATTAAATGAAGTGCTAAATTATAGCAAAGAAGAAGCAATAAGGCTTGGCAACGATTATATTGCCGCCGAACATCTTTTTTTGGGTATACTCAGGCACAATGAATGCTTAGCGGTAGAGGTACTTACTGCCGTAGGTTTAAACCTTAAAAAGATTAAATTCGATATTGAACGACATATGAAAGCACCCGAAGGTACAATTGTTAAAGCTGATACTACTTATCCTTTGCTCAAACAGGCCGATAGGGTACTCAAGCTCATGTTGCTCGAAGCCAGGAGCTATGGCGAAGAAGTGCCAGAAACGGAACACTTACTCCTCGCAATTTTGCGCGAAGGTGAAAGTCAGGTTGCTAATGCGCTTGATAAATTGGGAGTTACCTACGAGGTTATTAAAAATGCCATTGACATTGAAAAAGAGCAGGGTGGTGTTGAAAATAAAGCGGATATGCCTGAAGACGATGACGAAGATAGCTACGAAAGCAGAAATCAGGGCCATCAGGCAAATAAACCTACTTCCGATACACCGGTACTCGACAATTTTGGCATAGACCTTACTCGTGCTGCGGAAGAGCAAAAACTGGACCCCATAGTTGGGCGCGAGGTGGAAATAGAACGTCTCGTTCAAATTCTATCGAGAAGAAAGAAAAACAATCCTGTTCTCATTGGTGAACCTGGTGTTGGTAAATCTGCAATTGTGGAAGGATTAGCGCTGCGTATAGTGCAACGCAAGGTTTCTCGCGTTTTGTTCGATAAACGTATAGTTACCCTCGATTTGGCTTCTATTGTTGCCGGTACCAAATACCGTGGACAGTTTGAAGAGCGCATGAAATCTATTCTCAACGAGCTTTCTAAAACCGACCGAGTAATCCTTTTCATTGATGAAATACACACCATAGTGGGTGCCGGTGGAGCCAGCGGCTCACTTGATGCTGCTAATATGCTGAAACCCGCCCTTGCGCGTGGTGAAATACAATGTATAGGTGCTACCACACTCGATGAGTACCGCCAATACATTGAAAAAGATGGCGCTCTCGAACGCCGTTTCCAGAAAATTATGGTAAACCCAACCAGTGCCGAGGAAACCATAGAGATACTTAACAATATTAAAAGTAAGTACGAAGACCATCACAACGTTACTTATACTGCAGAGGCCATAAAATCATGCGTATTTTTATCGGACAGATATATAAGTGATCGCCATCTGCCTGATAAAGCTATAGATGCTTTAGATGAAAGCGGCTCACGTGTGCATATTTCTAAAATTAAAGTTCCTGCCCGCATCAGCGAAATCGAAGCTACAATCGAAGGCATTCGGTCAGAAAAAATATCTGCTGTAAAAAATCAGGATTTTGAAAAAGCTGCCGGGTACCGAGATCAAGAGCAATTGCTTTACAAAGAGCTCGAAGATGAAAAGCAGAAATGGGAACGCGAGCTCATGCGTAACCGTGAACCTGTAACTGAAACCAACGTGGAAGAAGTGATAGCCATGATGACCGGAATACCCGTTACACGCATTGCTCAGGCTGAAGGAGCCAAATTACAAAAAATGGCTATTGAAATGCAGGGATCAGTCATAGGACAGGACGATGCCATTGAAAAAGTGGTAAAAGCTATAAAACGCAATCGTGCCGGATTGAAAGACCCGAATAAACCCATTGGTACATTTATATTCCTTGGCCCTACAGGCGTGGGTAAAACCCAACTTGCAAAAGTGCTGGCCGAATACCTGTTCGATTCTAAAGATGCTCTTGTACGCATAGATATGAGTGAGTACATGGAAAAATTTGCCGTATCGCGTCTCGTTGGTGCCCCTCCCGGATATGTAGGCTACGAAGAGGGTGGTCAACTTACCGAAAAAGTACGCCGCAGGCCATATTCTGTAGTATTGCTCGATGAGATTGAAAAAGCGCATCCTGATGTTTTCCATATTATGCTTCAGGTGCTCGACGATGGTCAACTTACTGATAGCCTAGGTCGTAAAGTAGATTTCAAAAATACCATAGTTATCATGACATCCAATATTGGAAGCCGCCAGATTCAAGATTTTGGTAAAGGACTTGGTTTTAGTGCTGTGGATAATAATACTGAGGAAAGCAACAAAGGTATAGTGCAAAAAGCCCTCAAAAAAGCTTTCGCGCCTGAATTTCTCAATCGTATCGACGATGTGATTATGTTCAACTCATTATCGCGTGAAAATATTCACCAAATAATTGATATTGAGCTCAAATCATTATATAAACGAGTTGCAGATTTAGGTTATAATCTCGAAATTAGCCCCGAAGCCAAAGATTTCATCGCCGAAAAAGGTTTTGATTCAAAATTCGGAGCACGTCCGCTAAAGAGAGCAATACAGAAATATTTGGAAGATGGTATGGCTGAAGTTATTATAGAGGCAACCCTCAAAGATGGCGATGGTATACTCATAGGTTTGAATGAGGCAAAAGACAACATCCTAATAGAAATAAAGACAGCAGTTGTACACAACTAACTAATAATCAAAACATAAAAAACTAATTTCATATGGCACAGAATCAAGTATTGTTTGGTGGAAAGACGCTCAATTTGCTAGGCAATACCATCAAAGTAGGGGATAAGGCACCAGATTTTACGGTAGTAGACAACGGATTAGGACACAAAAAACTGTCTGATTACGCCGGAAAAGTACGTATTCTAAGTATTTATCCATCCATAGACACACCAGTATGCGCCACCCAGAACCGTACCTTCAACAAAGAAGCTGCAAATGTAGGTGATGTAGTGATAATGGGCATTTCAAACGATTTGCCATTTGCTCAAAAGCGTTTTTGTGCTGCTGAAGGTATTGACAAGGTTGTAACTATGTCAGACTATCAGCAAAATGATTTTGGCAACAAATATGGATTTCTGATTGAAGGCGTAAAGTTATTGTCGCGCGGTACTGTAGTAGTTGACAAAGACGATGTGGTACAATACGTTGAATATGTGGCTGAAATAGGAAAAGAACCAAATTACGAAGCAGCTTTGGCTGTAGCTAAAAAATTGGTATAGTTATATAGCAAAGGGGCAATCAGTCGATTGTCCTTTTTGTTTAAAACCACAACTTAACATAATATAAATTATGTACCATAATATATTACAAAAAACATTGATAATCAGAGAATACCAATGTTAGTTAAATGTATATAGGAATTATGTTATTATTGTTTCAAACTCAAATCATGCAACACATTTACAAGCTCTTTACGCAAATTGTCGAATGCATTTTTGTCCTTAACAATATAATTCCGCACATTATAAGTAAAAATGAAGTCGAAAGTAACATCTGGCATCAACTGACCGCTCAGTACAATTACTTCCACATTTGGTAAGGCTGTTTTGATGGATTTGAGTATCTGCAGCCCATTGCGAGCGTTCTCATCGTTCAGATCCAACAAATAATCTGTAATGAGCACATGAGGTTTATTTTTAAGCCCATTTAAAGCGTTCTCGCCACTACTAAAAGCACGTATTTCAAAGGATGAAAACTCACTTACCACATCCACCAACATTTTCAGATAAATGGGATCGTCCTCAATAATATAAATTAAATATTTCTCTTTCATGTTCCGTGATTGGATTACCATTTACTAAGATACAACAAATATTGATAATTAAAAAAGTATAAAACAACATATTTTGCGATAAAAATATGTTAAGGAAAATAATTGCGTGTAATTTGCCTTACATAAATGTGTAAGTTTACCCTAAATTATAGAGTCAATGAAACTGAAGTATATCTATCTGGCCTGCTTTATATTGTTAGGTTTTAGCATCAAAATGAATGCGCAGGATAATGGAATTGTAGAAGTTGAAGGTCGATTATTAGATATAGTTACCCAGCAACCTATGCAATTTGCTCATATCACCAATTTGCAAAAGAAATTGTCGACTGTTTCCAACAAAGATGGTTATTTTAAGATAATCATGATTAAAACAGACTCATTGCGCATTACATCAATAGGTTTTGAAAATATTATCTATACCCTACCATTCGAATATAGTGAGCGCATTATTCAGCCGGTTTTATACATGGAAGAAAAAGATTTTGAAATTGCAACAGTGGATATATATCGACTTCGCTATGAAGCGTTTAAGTATGATTTTATGCGACAAGAGGTGGTTAAACCATACGAACAGGAGCGATTGGAAGAGATTATAAACAATTTGATACCTTTCAGTGAGTTACAGCTTTATAGCCTTATGCATTCATCCAAAGGAATACCACTCAATTTTAAGAGTAAGCGGGATAAATCTGTTGAGAAATTACTCGTAATAGAAAAACAGGATATGATGGAAAAACGATATAACGATAGATTTTCCGATTCACTCATCAACAAAATTACTGGCCTAAAAGGTGATGAAATTGTAGATTTTAAGAAGTTTTGTCGGATAGATCGCAATTTTGTACTCAGTGCAAATGACTACGATCTCATTACACGAATAAAAACTTTCAACGAATTGTACAAGCGACGCAGAAAATAGCTTTACAAAGCTTTGTGGTACCCAGATTCCGATCCTTCGAAGGGCAGGGAGTTGTATTTGCAAACCCATTTCAGGACGAGTCAATATCCGGAAAAACCACCCCGGCTTTCAGCCACCCCGCCAGAGGCGGGGAATTTGGACAATCCTTCACTATCAGATAATAAATTCACTTCAATTTAGTTT
>JAIFMY010000141.1 GCA_020048155.1 Bacteroidota bacterium | reverse complement strand
CCAAGGCCAGTAATTGTTGAGCACCATGATGGCGGTCATGTCGCGCTTCATCAACTCATTGAGCAGAAAATCGATTCCTGCAAATACTTTTCCGTTGTACACATCGGGAGATGTGAGTAAGCCGGGTTTTATGCTCCACTCTGCCAACGAGTCTGCCTCAGATGCGATCTGAATCCTTATATTTTTCACTCCCAAAGCTTTGAGTACATCCAAATCGTGCAATAGTACCTGCTTGTTTGCATACCATTCATCTGAAGCCAAATATGAAGCCTGCCAATAATTTACACCGGCAAATACATACATTTTTTTATCTCTGTAAAACTTACCATCTTTCGCTTTCACAAACAAGTCCTGAACAGATGGTTGATGACACCCGCCTACAAAAAAGGCTAGTACAATGAAAAGGATTGTATTAAATTTCATACCTGAACGTTAATATACTTTTAATGAAAATACAAGAAATGAACCAATTCAAAATTATTTATACTTTGTTGTTGTTACTGTTTGCTTATCAGCAATCATTTTCACAAGCAAGCCAAACGGATGAAATAATCAATCATCACTGCCAAATTACAAATTATCAGAAACTTGAGCAAATAAAAACCATAGTAATTAAAGGTTACCAAACCATTGAGAACAACGATTTTCCGATGGATGTAAATATTTACCTGAAAAAACCCGACAAAATACGGGTAGAAGGCAATTTTATGAACATGAAATTGGTGCAAACCATCAATGGCAAAGAAGGCTGGCTAAAATCGAGCCTTACGGGCAAAACCACTTTGAATTTGACTCAGGAACAGATAATGCAGGTAAAAAAGCAACTAGATTTATCACAGCCACTATATCAATACCGGAAAAAGGGTTATGACGCCACTCTAATGGGAAAAGAGACCGTAAATGGCCGGGTTTGCCACAAAATAAAATTGGTGAACAACACCAACAAAGAGGAAATTATTTATGCGCTGGATGAAAAAACATACGAAATAAGCCTGGTGCAGTTTATGAAAAAGATAAATGGGAAAATAACCAACATAGAAAACAAACTTCAATCGTACAGACAGGTAAGCGGAATGCTAATGCCTTACAGGATTATAACCTATATGAACGGCAAGGAAGTATCGGATTTGGAAATATCTGAATATTTGTTTGACACGAAAATAGAAGACAGCATTTTTACCAAGCCATGAATAAAACTACTAATCTTCAGTTTCTTCCACTATTACAAAAACATCCTCATTATCAGCTTTCATCAGGTATTTTTCGCGCACAAAACGTTCCAGATTGTCTTTGTTAGACTTCAATTGTTGCAAGCGGGTAGAGTCTTCGGCTATTCGTGTGAGATAGTACTCTTTTTCTTCCTTCATCTTGGCAATATCGTGCTGAAGCTTGAAACGATAGTAAAAACTACTGGAATCAAAAAAAGCAATCCAGATAAGAAATATAAGTATAATGGAGAGCAACTTATTGCTCATAACCAAAGTATATATCTTTTTTACAAATTCATTGTTCATATATTCACTTATTTTCCTTACAAAATTACATAAAAAAGGTTTGCCGCAAAATTGCAGCAAACCTTATTTCAAAATGAATCAAGTATAGAATGCCCGAAGGCGACTATTATTCTTCACGCAAGAACGGATACTTATAATCGGTAGGAGTTACAAAGTTCTCTTTGATAGAACGAGGGCTAGTCCAGCGTATGAGATTGAGCGATGAACCGGCTTTGTCGTTGGTTCCACTGCCTCGTGCACCGCCAAATGGCTGTTGATTAACAACTGCACCGGTAGGTTTATCGTTTATGTAGAAGTTACCTGCAGCATTGGCAAGGCGTTTCATCACATAGTCTACCACCGCGCGATCCTGTGCAAAAATACTTCCGGTAAGTGCGTAGATGGATGTTTTGTCCAAAATATCAAGCGTTTCTTCAAATTTCTCGTCTTCATACACATGTAATGTAAGTACCGGTCCAAAAAGCTCTTCTTGCATGGTTTCGTACATCGGATTGTTGGCTTTTATCACGGTAGGCTGAATGAAATAGCCCTTAGATTTATCGCATTTTCCACCAAATACAATTTCGCAACTGCTGTCGGCCTTAGCTCTTTCTATATACTGCGAAAGTTTATCGAAAGAAGATTCATCGATAACCGCACCCATGAAATTGCTAAAATCTTCAACAGGACCCATTTTTATTTCATTCAGGTCATCGAGCATCTCTTGTTTTATGGCAGGCCACAGGCTTGCAGGGATGTAAGCACGCGATGCGGCAGAACATTTTTGTCCCTGATACTCAAAAGCACCACGTACTAAAGCAGTAGCTACTTGCGCAGGTACAGCAGAATTGTGCACCATCACAAAGTCTTTTCCACCGGTTTCGCCCACAATACGAGGGTAAGATTTGTACGTTTTGATATTATCACCAATCATTTTCCACATTTCGTGAAAAACCTCGGTAGAACCAGTATAGTGAATACCTGCAAAATCGCGATGAGTGAAAATTTCTTTTCCGGCAACAGGACCCGAAACAAACATCAGGTTGATGACTCCGTCGGGCACACCAGCCTCGCGGAATATATCCATAATCACTTTGGCAGAATATATCTGAGTATTTGAAGGTTTCCAAACTACTACGTTGCCCATGATGGCAGGAGAAGAAGGCAGGTTACCGGCAATGGCAGTAAAATTGAAAGGTGTAAGTGCAAACACAAAACCTTCGAGCGGACGATATTCTATTCTGTTCCACTCATTGGGCGCAGAGTCTGGCTGGCTGTTGTATATCTCAGTCATGAACTGAACATTGAAACGGAGGAAATCGGCCAACTCGCAAGCAGAGTCGATTTCAGCCTGATGTGCAGTTTTAGACTGGCAAAGCATGGTCGCAGCATTTATTTTCATTCTGTACGGACCACTCAGCAAGGAGGCAGCTTTCAGGAAGATAGCAGCACGGGCTTCCCAAGGCAGGGCTATCCATTTGGCCTTTGCAGCCAAAGCAGCATCTATGGCCATTCTCACATGCGAAGCATCGCCACGGTGGAAATATCCTAAAATGTGCTTATGGTCGTGGGGTGAAGTGATGGGAACAAGGTTTCCTGTCCTCACTTCTTTACCCCCTATATACATGGGTATTTCAATTTGTTCTGAACGCATTTTTTCGATGGTTTGCTTCAGGAGTGCACGCTCAGGTGAACCTGGAGCATAACTCAATACTACCTCGTTTTTGGCTTGAGGAACATAAAACGTACCTTTAAACATACTTTATGGATTTAAATGATGATTTAATTTTGTTTCAGATCGTAGTAAGAAAGATTTTCAGTAAAAATCAATTTTAAAATTACAATTTTATAGCTATGGTATACTATTGATTTATAATTAAAACTGATTCACGAAAATCATATAACAAATGTATTGTGACCATCAATCAAAATCAAATGTTGGATGTATGTTTAAAAGCACATGTGTTTTAAGACATTTTTTTGCCTGTGAATAAGCTGTGAATAACATACACAATACCTGTTGATAACTTTTTCGAAAAACACCTCAAAAGCTTGTAATTTGAGCATTTAGGGTATTGATTTTTTTTGAATATGTTATTAACATTGCAGCATGAAAATTGTAAGAACCGACATAGATAATTTCAAGAAGCGAATCAAGTACAGGCTCAAAGAACAGCCTCAGAAAAGTTTTGCTATTCAGGAACTTATATTTGGCGAAGGTTATATAGTAATGTACAATGGCAATGAGTTCAGGGCTATTGGCAGCAACAAAGCTTTTACGCAACTGAAAATACAGGATCAGTTACAAACCTACCTCAAGCATAAGTCATATCAGATCTGCCTGCCATTTTAGTTATTTCTGGCCAGGCTGCGTAATGAATTTGCTCTGCAATTGGGGAGTGGGTATCATACACTCGTTTTTTTTTCCAAACCATTTATATCTGTTTCGTGCTACATAGTTGTAAGCCACGTTGCGCAGCATAGCTGGCACAATTCTGAAAACTGAAGCCAAATTGTAAGGGAAACCCAGTTTTACAGCTATAAAAATGGCAGCATCAGACTTATTGTAAATTTTATCTCCATCCAATATTATTACACTATCGGGTTCCGAAATATTTATAACGCCTTCCCGCAAAATTCCAAATTCCACTGCCTGCTGAGCAGATACAAACCTGAACACATCGTTCCGATCACGCTTTATAATCCATTTCACAGTAGAATTGCACAAGTTGCAAACCCCATCAAAAACGACTATATATTCTTTTTTTGTACTGATTTTCATAACGTTTAAGTAGCATGACATTTTAAAACGCCAGCGGGCTTCAATTATTGTTTTGTTAAAGTAGCGTTTAAAAACCAAAAGTGCTTTTTCCAATTCGCTACTATTTCTTACTTTCGTATAAAAATTTTGGTTATGGAAATATTTTTAATGCCCGAAACCTGGATAGCATTACTTACGCTCACGTTTCTGGAAATTGTATTGGGAGTAGACAACGTAATATTCATATCTATTGTCGCCAACAAATTGCCCAAAGATGAACAAAAGAAAGCACGAAATACTGGTCTTGCTCTGGCACTGGTTTTCAGGGTTGCATTGCTTATAAGCCTAACATGGTTGCTACAGCATCTTATTAATCCTATTTTTACCATATATGGTATGGGCTTTAGTATTCGCGAGATTATTTTGTTACTTGGAGGTCTTTTCCTTTTGGCCAAAAGCACATCAGAAATACATCACAAAATGGCAGAGGGTGACCATGAAGAAACTGCAACCGCTTTTAAGAATTTCAGAAGAGTTGTATTACAGATAGTAATCATAGACATAGTATTTTCATTCGATTCCATACTTACAGCCGTAGGTTTGGTAGACGCAGATAAAGTAATCATCATGATTCTGGCCGTAGTTATATCTATGTTCGTAATGATGGCCTTCTCCGGTAAGATTGCAGGGTTTATCTCCCAAAACCCAACCATTGAAATACTGGCGCTTTCATTCCTCATACTCATCGGTTTTATGCTTATGCTCGAAGGAGTGCATATCGAAGTACCAAAAGGCTACATCTATTTTGCAGTTTTCTTCTCATTGGTAGTAGAAATGGTCAATTTAAAGTTGAGAAGCAAAAAAATTTCTGCAAAACACTAACTATAATAGCTTTATGCCATACAATTTCGACAAGGTGTTAAACAGAGAGAACACCCATTGCTTAAAATACGATGGACGTGAGAAAATATTTGGTACTAAGGATGTAAAACCTTTGTGGGTAGCCGACATGGATTTTGAGACGCCCGATTTTATCATCGATGCCCTGAAGCAACGAATAAATCACCCAATTTTCGGATACTCATTCAAACCAGATTCTTACTTCGATTCCATCATTAGTTGGAATGAAAGGCATCACCATTGGAAAATTCAGAAAGATTGGATTGGCACATCAAGTGGTGTAGTACCATCTTTGGCACTTCTTACACTGGCACTAACCCAGCCGGGCGACAAAATCATTGTTCAGCCACCGGTTTATTTTCCATTTTTCAATACCATCTCCCACAATGGCAGAGTAGTTACTGAAAATCCGTTGGCAAAAAAAGGCGATAGTTATGAAATGGATTTTGAGCATCTGGAATCGGTAATTGATGAATCTGCAAAAGTCATTTTTATATCAAATCCGCACAACCCGGGCGGAAGGACATGGAACACGTACGAGTTGGGAAAACTAGCTGATATATGCCTGAAGCATAAAATAATAATGATTTCGGACGAAATACACAGCGATTTGGCTTTGCCAGGTCATGTACATACGCCACTTGCATCTTTGCACCCCGATATATGCAAGCAAACCATCACAACGCTAGCACCAAGCAAAACCTTCAATATAGCCTCGCTGCTAACTTCGTACATAGTTACTTCTAATACACACTATTTGCAAGCTTACAAAAACGTTCAGGAAGCATTGCACTTGTATGTTGACAATGTATTTGGAACACAAGCGCTTATAGCAGCATACACGCATGGTGATGTTTGGTTGGATGAGTTAAAAAAATATTTAGCTACAAACTTGAATTATATCGATTCATACATAAAAGCAGAACTTCCTGCACTCAAACTCATGCGGCCTGAAGCAACTTATCTGGCTTGGATAGATTTCTCGGCTTTGGGCATGTCAGACAAAGACTTGCAAAATTTTTTGGTGGAAAAAGCGAAATTGGGCTTGAATGCCGGAATTATGTTTGGTACAGGAGGTACAGGCTATGCGCGTTTGAATTTTGGATGCCCCATGGACACGCTCAAACCTGCGCTATCAGATTTGCGAACTGCAATAAACATGCTTTAGCATCTATTTTACAACCACCACATTTTCAGGCTTTACCAAAGGTAAAATGCGATAGGCCAAAAATAGTTGAGCTACAGTTAGCGTATCCTTTTGGCAATACTCTACTATGCGCTCCAGATTTTTCTCATTATAAAAAACATGAGCTACTTGGCTCCCGTCAATATCGTCCTTTGGAGTAGGTATACCAAAAATAGCAGCCAATAGAGCAAGCGAAGTGTAATTTTTATAATCGCCAAACTTCCACAGTTCCATGGTATCCAAGTGCTTAACTTCCCAAGGCTTCATTCCGGCGGTATTAAGTATATTTGGAATCTCAATTCTATTGATGAGCATACGGCGAGAGATATACGGGTAATCAAATTCCTTTCCATTGTGCGCACATAAGTATTTCTCACCTTTATTAGCCCATGTATTCAGCAATTTAGCAAAATCAAAGAGCAATTTGGCTTCATCGCTTCCGGCAAAAGACTTCACCCTAAAATGAAATTCACCATTCTCTTCTTTCAGAAAACCAACCGAAATGCAAATAATTTTCCCAAACTCGGCATAAATACCGGCTTTTTGGAAATTTTCGGATGAAGATGCTTCAGGATCTAATTTTTTAGCTTTTTTATCCCAAAGAGGTTTCAAGTTGTCCGGAATTTCATCGTATTTTTCCCATTGCGGTACGGTTTCAATATCCAGGAAGAACACATTTTCGGGCTGTATTTGGTAAAAACTCATTTTATACCACTTTAGATTTGGTCAAATTCTGTTCGATTGTATTTACCAAAACCTGAATGGCTTTGGTATTGTGCCCACCTTGCGGTATAATCAAATCGGCGTATCGCATGGAAGGTTCAATAAACTGCAGATGCATAGGTTTTACTGTTTGGTGATA
>JAIFMY010000114.1 GCA_020048155.1 Bacteroidota bacterium | reverse complement strand
GTTCAGATACTTCTGGGGATTTACGACCAGTTATCATCCGAAAACGGAGTGTATATTCCCGATGTGATTACTTTTCTTCGAAATCCGGTTGTGAAAAATGGTTTTGAGAAAGAAACTACTGAGTTCGAAAATTTTCTGATTGCGCAATACGAACCTTATGTGGGGGCAGATATACTGAAACTTTGCCGGATTCCTATTTTTTCGGGAATTGAAAAGAAAACGGAAACCGCCACTGAGCTATCTGAGAAACTGCTGAAATTGATTTTCGAAATGTACAGCCAGGGAAAAAACATTGAGGAGGTAGTCAATCATTCGCTCATAGATGAGTTTTATTTTATGTTGTTCGAACGTATTCAGCAGATTTCAAATGTTCTTACAAATAATAATTTACAGATTTCGGTTACTTTATTTATAAAAATTCTGAAGGCGGAATTGGAAAAAATTGAAATTGCACTCCAAGGTAGCACCGACGATGGTTTGCAAATAATGGGAGTGCTGGAATCGCGCAACCTCGACTTCGACCATGTGATATTTGTGGGGGCAAACGACGATGTTTTTCCCAAATCGGGAGCCAGCCAGTCATTCATACCCGAATCGGTAAGGCATTATTTCAAACTTCCGGTGATGAAACAAAAGAACGCCATTTTTGCATACTACTTTTACAGGGCTATGCAGCGAGCCGAAAACATAGAGGTAATTTTTAGCGGAATATCGGAATCGGGTCCACGCGAGGTAACACGCTATGTGAAACAGCTACAAATGGAGAGCCCATTTGGAACCGAGGAATATATGTTTTACCAAAAACTGGAATTGGCAGGGAAAAGTTCTGTTATAGAAATAGAAAAAACTCCAGCTATGATGGCGCATTTGCACAAATATCTGGATCCTGCTGAGCCAAATGCTTTTTCAGCCTCCTTGCTCAGTAAATACATGCAGTGCAGCCTGCAATTTTATTTTGCAGATGTAGCGCATCTTTCAGAACCACAGGAATTTGTAGAAGAATTGGAAGCCAATACATATGGCATACTGCTGCACACAGTACTGCAATTGCTTTACAAACCATATTTGGGTAAAAAAATACAAAAATCGGATTTCGACGATCTGAACAAACGGGTTTCGGATACCATTTCGTCGGTGTACAAAGAAAAATTCAGCATGCAGGAACCCGGCGGTATGTACATAATAGCCAAGAAAGCACTGGAACAGCATGTGCACAATGTGCTGAAGTTCGATAAAAACAGAGCGCCTTTCACCATATTGGGACTTGAGAAATGGGTGCGCGGTGTGTATCCGGTGAGCCAAAACCGACAAGCCAAAATACGTGGCGTACTCGACAGAATTCAGGAACGGAATGATGTGTATGAAATAATAGACTATAAAACGGGTACATCCAAAGTAAGTGTAAAGGATATACAGAAAATATTTTCACGCGAAGGCAGTTTCCCGAAAGACGTTTTCCAACAACTGCTCTATACGTATATTACCGAAAAGAATCCTGCGCAGCCTGTGTTGGCTGTGCCCAATTTGTATCTTATGAATGAAATGACAGACCTGGAAACCCAAACTGAGATAACCATTGGCGAAAGAAATCTGGTAAACCACAGGGTAGAGTTGATGAGCGAATTCAGAGAAGGTCTGAATGGCGTTTTCGAAGAAATATTTTCACCCCATGTGTCTTTTGAGCAAACTCAAGAAGAGCAAAATTGTGAGTATTGTGCCTACAAAAACATTTGCCGTCGTTAGACTATTTCGAGTGTACTGAAACCATGCGTACCTTTCACCACTTCTATGCGGGTGCGTATGCGCTCTTTGAGTGCATCTACGTGCGATATGATGCCTATGGTGCGACGTGTAGATACCTGCAGGTTCTCGAGGGCTGAAATGGCCACATCCAGCGTCACCGGATCGAGTGTCCCAAAGCCTTCGTCTATGAAAAGGCTCTCAATGCGCACATTCTGGGCTGCCAAATCTGAAAGCGCCAGCGCCAAAGCCAGACTCACCAAAAAAGTTTCACCTCCCGAAAGGGTTTTTACCGAGCGCTTCTGGTTGCCTTGCCAAGTATCGGTGATTTCGATGTCCGATGAAATTTCTTCAAGCGAATCGCCTGCTTCAAACTGATACCGGTCGTTGAGCATGCTTAAGTAATTGTTGGCATAAAAAAGCAACTGCGCCCAGGTGAGTTTTTGTGCATATTTGGCAAACTTGTTGCCTTCGGCATCGCCAATCAGTTCGCGCATCACAGCCCACCTGCGTGCCTGAATCTGCTGCTTCGCAATGTTTTCTTGTATTCGTGCAAATTCCTTTTTGCCGGCTTCTATTTCCAGCAGTTTTTGTTGTAGCGTTCCGGTTTTTCGGAGTAAAAAATCTTTCTGGGTCAACAATTCTGTGAGTTGTTTTTTTACATCATCGAAGTTGGAATCCGCTGGCAGCAATTGGGCTATGGTTTGCGCATCAGATTTTAATTTTTCGAGCAAATGCAATGTCGACATACGTTTTTGATCGAGGCTTTCCGCCAAAGCTTTCAGTTTTTTTGCATCGTCGGCCGGCAAAAGCAATTTGGTGGCTGTATCTATGCCATCTATTCCCAGTTTCTGAAATTCAGCATTCAATGCAGCAAGCATTTCGGTTTGTTCTTTTTCCAAATCGATGAGGGCAATACCTGTATTTTCAATCTGGGTAGACAGGTTGGAAATATTGGTTTCGGTCTGAATTATTTTTAAATCTAAATGCTGTAATTGTTCGCTTTCTCTTTTCAGAATGTTGGCCATTTCAGCCTCAAGTTCTGCAATTTTTCGTCCTTGTACTATTGAATTGTAATTATTTTCAGTCTCTTGCCTGCTTGTGGTTTCATCGTTCAATACTTTTACGAGTTGAGCCAAAGTGTCTTGGGTTTCGGTACGGTGTATGCGGCTCATTTCATAGGTTTTGCCCAAACTTATGGTTTCTTGCTTTTGCAGTTCTATCAGTTCCAGTTTCTGGGTGCGTTCCTGGCTCAAAAGTTCCAACTGTTTTATTTGAACCTTTCCGGAATCTTTATAGTTCAAAAGCGGCATATAAGGACTGATTAGTTCCTTAAATTTGCTACCGAGTGCCTCCGCTGGAGAAATTAAATTCATGATTTCCTGCATGGCAGAAGTCTCTTCGCGCCATTTTTGTATTTGGGTCAGTATATCGAGGTAAACGCGAACCTGTTTGCCTTGTATTTCCAACGCAAGAAGTTTTTCTTTTAGCGCCGGAATAGTGGCTTGTGTGAAATCCTGCAAATTCTTATCTGCTACAAGAGCTTGTATTTGCTGAGCGGCTTCATTTGCCTGCTTTTCAGATTTTTCTATTTCCTGCTTTATCCATGTAATGCGTGCATTTTTCTCGGCGTGTTGTGCTTCAAGTGTTTTGAGCGATTGAGCCAACTGGTTTATATGTTGATTGTTTAGCTCTACTTGTTGTTGGGTCAGGTTTGCGCTTTTTTTGTATTCCTGCACATAGGGATGGTGCACCGAACCGCATACAGGACAAGCATTTCCGGGTTTCAGTTCTTTTCGGTGATGTTCAAGTTTGGCCTCCAGCAGTTCGGTTTTGAGCAATTCTTGCAAATCGGCCTTTATTTTCTCAAGTTTTTCCAGTTTTTGGCGGGCATCGTTTATTTCGTTTCCCAAAATGAATGAGCTTTCTGCTATTTGCTTATGCTCTGTTTCAAAATCAGCATGGCTTTTGGTGAAATTTTCAAGGTTTTGCTTTAGCTGCGACAAGTCGCGCAGGTTTTGGTACAAATTCTTGAGTGTTTCCCTTTCAGCATTGGTCTTTTCAAAATTTCTGTATTCTGCAGGCAGTTTTTCGGTTTCAGATAAAATCTGCTTGTTGAGTTTATTTATATTCTCTTGTATATCAGTAGTTTTTATACCCGAAAGCTTTTTATTATGCGAGATTTCGTATTCAGCTATTTTTTCGTGCTGAACAGATATCTGCTTTTCTATATCGTGAAGCAAACTCAGATTTTGTGCAGCTTGCTCCAGCATGTTGTGCTTGGCTACCCATTGCAGGTTCTTTTCTTGCTCGAGTTTCAGTTCTGCTATTTTCTTATCAGTAAAAACAATGCTTTTATCGAGTTCCGAAATTTTCTGGTCAAAATTGTATTTCTGAATGGAAAGCTCATCAATGTGCTTTTTGGCATCAATCAGTTTTTGTTCCAGTTGTCGGGCTTCTATGAGCTTGGGTGTCCAAATCTCAATTTTCTTTTGTATTTCGGCTACAGCGTGTGTTTTTTCGGTTTTTTGGTTCGAAAGGTCTACTTTCAGATTGCTTTCCAATCCTTTTTTATCAAGCAGTTGTTTGTGAGCATTCTTGCTTTTGTCTATTTCAGTTTTCAGGAATTGAAATCGGGAAATTTGGCTGCTAAACTGTTGCAGATGCTCGTGCATTTTTATAGCATATTCCTTTGGCTGAAAATCTTGTTTTTCTTTTTCTATTTGGGTTAAAAACAATTGTGTATTATCAATTTCCTTGTCTACTTTGTTCATGTTTTCCCAACTGCTCAGGTGCTCACGCAAGTGAGTTTCATCGCTTTGTACTTTTTCGAGCAATATGGCATCTTGCTGTTGCTCAGCCTGTAAACGCTCGGTTTCGCCATCAGGGGGCATATTCATGCCGCTGGCCAAAATATTCAGGTTTTCGAGTTTCAGATTTTCTTCCTTGGCTCTTTGGAACGCAAGTTTACCGAGATGTCTGTAAATGTCAGAGCCTGTAATCCGCTCGAGCAACAAACTACGCTCGTTGGCCTCTGCCTTTAGCAATTGTGCAAATTCACCTTGTGCCAGCAAGATGGAACTGATGAATTGTTCGTACTCAAGCCCGATGAGTTCTGCATTTTTGGCAGGAATGGCGCTTTTTTTTATATCCAGAATGGCATTGTCGGGCAAGCTGGCCAGCTCCATTTTATAATCGTCGAGCTGGTTTTTTTTATTGAATCTGATGGACCATTTGCTGCGGTATTCGCCTTTGGCGGTGCTGTATTCTACCTCGGCGTAGCATTCGGTAGTGCTCCGTGTTACTATCGACCCGGTTTTGGTGATATTGGCTTGCGATATTTTCCCTAGTCGGGGAGTTTGGTTATACAAAGCCAGTGCAATGGCATCCAGTATGGTACTTTTACCGGCACCTGTAGCTCCCGTTATGGCAAATATGCCCGCATCGGTAAATGGTGATGTGGTAAAATCGATAAAATGAGAACCTTTCAGCGAGTGAAAATTCAGGATTCGTATACTCAGGATGCGCATATATTTTTTAAGATAACAGGGTCGTGGCTTTCTGGCGGATGATGGTTTCTAGGTTAGATTTGAATGCACTAAAAATGAGCGGGTAGGATACTGTAAGCTCCGCTTTGTCGTGAAAAACCTCTACCGTGCCCGATATATTGGAACCGAATACTTTGAATGAATATTGCAGGGTGTCGGTCTTCCAACTGCTTTCTACATTTGTAATTTGGCTGCCAAACGAAGTCTGCAGCTCGCCTACCAAATTTGAAACTCTGTTGCGGGCATCTTCTAAGCCCAACGTATGGGGCTGAATATGTTTGAATGATGGCATATATTTAAATGGATTAAGTTTGTTTGCTTTGTAGTATTTCCTGATAAAGTGAGTCGAACATTTCTTTTATTTCCTCGGTTTCATTTTCTACATGTCTTTCTGTCAGCAGATTGTTGAAAATATCTTGCACCGAAAGTTCTGTGAGGTTTTTATTGGTCCATACTACTGAAGAATTGGATTTTTGGTCAAATTCAAATTTGTATTTCAGAATGGTATGGGTTTCAAAATTTTTAAGCCATTGTTCGGCATCCATGATGAGCGAAGGGCTGTCGGAAGGCAACTTTATCACCAAATCGAACCAAGGAGCAAGTTGGTTTTCAGTATTTGAATACATGTTAAGTTTTTCTTCTATCTGTAGTATATCTCCCTTCAGGCTTATCAGTTCACGTGGTTGTTTTATGGGTAAAAAACTGAGTTTTACGGCTTGCCCGGGAGAGGTTTGGCCAACGATAAAAAAGTGATGATTTCCGTTTTCGGTAAAACTCATTGGCAACAGTGAGCCGGGGTAGTAGCAATTGCCCTTCGTTCCTATTTTCTGATGCTTGTGCAGATGGCCGAGTGCCAGATAATCGAATTTTTCTACGAAATCGTCGATAGGAATCATATTGAGCGTACCTACCATGATGTCGCGCTCTGTGTCGGATACCAATCCGCCTTTGGCAGCAAAATGCCCGGTAGCTATTACAGGTATATTTTTGTCTTTAAACTTGTCTGTGAGTTGACTTAAATTTTTATACAAATCTATAAAGCCCTGCAAATACGATTCGGTACGTTCGGCAATGGTTTCGCCGGCATTTGCTTTGCGCAGGTGCCTGTCTCGCAGGAATGGGACAGCCAAAAAAACAGCCTCTGTGATTCCGTCCGGAGCATATGTCAATATTTGGTCGGCATGATTGTCGTACAAATCGGCAACTACATGAATTTCGAACATTTGCAGCAACTCACGCGGAGCATGCAGTGTGCTTATGGAATCATGATTTCCGCCAATGATGATTATTTTCTTCAATCCAGTAGCCTGAAGTCTGAACAACAATTGGTAATACATGCGTTGTGCCTGAGTAGTAGGGTAGGCCACATCAAATATATCGCCACTCACCACCAGTACATCTACATGATGCTCTTGTATGGTTTGTATCAGTTGCTCGAAAACTATCAGAAACTCTTCATCTCTGTCTCTTCCAACCAATTTATGTCCGATGTGCCAATCGCTGGTGTGTAAAAAAATCATGGGCTATCTTGTTTCTAATATATGCAAAGAAAAAAAAAGGAACTGATACGCCCAATTACATCAGGAATATTTTAGGAATAAAAAGAAATGGGAACTACGCCGGTAGGTAGTACGAAATATTTAAGTGTCTATTGGTTATTTGTGTCTAATGATTTTATTCACTTCTTCTAAAGCCAAACCAAGCATATCGGCAATTTCTTCGGGGGAATTGCCTTTTGCGTACAGCCTCAGAATGCTGGCTTTCATGCGGGCTTGGGCTTCGGAGGCTAGTTTTATAGCTTCTTCTTCTCTGAGTTTTGCTTCAGCCTCCCGTTGTTTTGCATCTTCTTTTTCCAAACGTTCTTTTTCGGCAAGACGTTTTGCTGCTTCTTCACGTTGTTTTGCTTCGTTGATCAGCGGCATATATTTTTTTTCGGCAGCCATTTCTCCTTCCTGCAAGGCGGTTTGAAGTTCGTTGTCCAGAATTCGTCTGCTTTTTATGT
>JAIFMY010000165.1 GCA_020048155.1 Bacteroidota bacterium | reverse complement strand
AATACGGATTGGACTTTTTGGCAAATTACCTTTTAACCGGCTTTAATTCTTTAGATTACAGCCTTTTCAGTTTTTTGTCATGTACTTAAAAGAAGTATTCAATTAAAATGTTACATAGAGGCAGAATACAAGCACAAAGACGTATGAATGTATATTTGTTTAAAAAGTTTTTGGAAGACAATACTGTATATGCTCAATGTGTAAAGTATTGGGATAATATTGTAAGAAGCTTGATCTATGCAGAAGATTATAAGATTACCGAGTATATAGCTACTACCGATGGCTTAGGAAATTCGTTTCATGACGGCAATCCAATATACAATTTCAAAATAAACAGCCTCAACAAATGTGTGAGAATAATACAAGAAGAACCAGAACAAAGTACTCGTATTTTATTCGCTGCTTGGCTCGATACTGCTGAATCTGAAGACGGAACAATGTTGGATGAATTGGTGATATCACTAGAATTGACTCCTGAAACTACCATTCTTGCCATAGACCTAATGCATGCATGGATATTGCGAGACCTCACCAAGCACCGAATGACTGCCTACATCAAAACCGTTTCCGGGTTGAGGAAAATGATTGCTGAGCAGGTAGGGATTGAGTAGATCGTCAAAATTATTTTTTCTCTGCTTTCCAGCTAACCAGAAATTCATTCACCATGTTTATATAGTTTATAGCATCTTGTTTGGTTTTGGTCGGCCCAGAGTGCCCAGCTTTATTGCGCAAGTCTCTTATTGAATCAATAAGTATTACGTTTAACTTTTACCCCATCATTACTTTTTTGTACCCGAAGTATTTCGTTTTTCATATCCTGTGTACTTTCTCCAGCATGTCTATGTCCATATCAGTTAGAAATTGTGTGGCGAAGGTGATTTTTGCAATATCCCAATTCCACCAAGCCAGTTCCAGCAACCGGGCAATGGTTTGCTCATCGAATCGTTTGCGAATGAGGGTGGCAGGATTTCCTCCAACTATGCTGTATGGCTCCACATTTTTTACCACCGTTGCATTGGCTGCTATGATGGCACCATCGCCTATAGTTACTCCGGCCATGATGGTGGCATTGTATCCTATCCATACATCGTTGCCCACTGTGGTATCACCTTTGTAAGGATATTGCTTTTCATCCATGGCATGTTCCCAGCCATTGCCAAATATGGCGAACGGATAAGCAGAGAGGGATTGTGACAAGTGATTGGCGCCATTCATTATAAACTTCACATCTGAAGCTATCATACAAAATTTCCCGATGATGAGTTTGTCGCCTGTGAAATCGAATAAGTATTTCACATTCCGTTCAAAATTATACACATCTTCAAAATCATCGTAGTAGGTATAATCGCCCACCTGAATATTCGGATTCTTGATGATGTTTTTCAGGAAACAAAGTCGGTTATAATTCTCAAGGGGGAAAATTTTGTGTTTATCAGGTCCTTGCATTGGTAAAGAATTAGTTGTTTTAAAATTAATACGAAATTTTGGTGGATACTAAAAATCTTCATTATTTTTCATATCCTTTTTATATTGTTTCATGATTTTGCCAAACTGTTTCTCTTTTTGTCGTCGTTCTACCACCGATGCATCGAAGCGAGCTTTCTCACGTCCCAGTTTTAGAAAATTCTCGTATGCTTCAGCATCTATATCGCCTTTTTCTAAGGCATAAAGCACCTTGCACCCAACCTCCGAAGTATGCGTACAATCGGCAAATTTACATTCATCGGCCAGCATGCTTATTTGCTCAAAGGTAGTCTGAATGCCAGAGCCGCTATCTGCAATGCCTACTTCGCGCATTCCCGGATTGTCGATAAAGATGGCCCCACCCGGCAGAACCAGGAGTTCACGGTGACTGGTCACGTGCCGCCCTTTGTTTGTACTACTGCTTATGGCATCGGTTTTCATAATACTTCGCCCGCTCAGTACATTGCTCAGCGACGATTTGCCCACACCCGATGAGCCCAGCAAGCAATATGTTTTGCCACTTTGTATGGCCATCATCAGCTCTTCTATGCCTTGTCCGCTGGTATTGCTTATGGCAAATACAGGAGTGTGCTGAATGCGAGAAAGAACCTGTTGCTTTATTTCATCGAGCCTTTCCACGCTTACAAGATCTGCTTTGCTAAGTACTATGAGCGGCTCTATGCCTGAGCTATGGCAAAGGGTAAGGTATCTTTCCAATCGGTTTATGTTGAAATCGCGGTTGGTGGCCTGCACCAATATGGCGTAATCTATATTGGTGGCGATAATCTGAATATCGGCAAAATGTGCAACCGCAGCGCGCATTAGCACCGAACTTCGTGGGAAGATTTTGTGAATGATGCCCCATTGGGTATCGAAAACTGTAATGGCCACCCAGTCGCCAACTGCAGGAAAATCCCTGCGGTCTTGTGCCGCAAAGCGCATGTTTCCGGTTATCTCGGCTTCTATCTCACCATGCGTGGTTTGCACGGTATAGCGTTCTTTGTGTTCGGCCACTATTCTGCCGGGTTCAAAATCTTTGGCATTTTCAGTTCGCCATTTTTCCATTTCGGGAGTATACCCAAAATCTTTGAGTTCCATCATCATGGATGTTGTCTGTTTAATTTTTTTCCGAAAAACCTGAGCATACGCTGGGGCCGTATCGGATATGCAATATATGTATTTTCGGGGAAATAAATGGGCGTAAAAACAAAAAAGCTGCCCATGCGAGCAGCTTTGATACTTGAGGTCGGTAGCGGATTCGAACCGCTGTACACAGTTTTGCAGACTGGTACCTAACCACTCGGCCAACCGACCTTGTATATGTTTAGTGGGGCGAAAGTATATAATACCCCTGAATTGAGCAAATATTTTTTACAAACTTTGTTCTAAAGTTACACTTACCTTTTCTATCTTTCCTCCCATAGGCGGATTCATTTTCGATATTTTCACCTTCACATGCCTGATGCCGTGTAGGTTTGAAGTGAGTGCATTGAGTATGCGTGCAGCCAAATGCTCCAGCAAATGCGATTTGCTTTGCATTTGCTCTTTTATGAGCAGGTAGGCAGTTTGGTAATTTACAGTATCGTGCAGGTTGTCGGAGTTTTCAGCTTTATTGGTATCGGCCTCTATGCTCAGATTTACCAGGAACTTATTCCCAACTACTTGTTCTTCTTTGTAATGTCCGTGATAGGCATAAAACTCCATGCCTTCTATTTCAATAAGTGCCATGTATGGTGGTATGATATATTTATATGGTAAAAGTAGCTACTCAGCCGCACATTTAAAAACCGTGATGGCTCAAAAATTTGAAACAATACGATACTTTTTTTGACAGAATGCAATGCTGTGACCTGAAAAAATGTACTTTTGTACAGATTTTTTATATAAGAAGTATGACAGACAAAACTTCAAACGCAAAAGCGGAACGTTCGCTCAATTTCATCGAACAAATAATTGAGAATGATTTACAGGAAGGAAAAAACAAAGGGATAGTATATACCCGTTTTCCGCCTGAACCCAATGGTTATTTGCACATTGGCCATGCCAAATCTATATGCCTGAACTTTGGGCTAGCCCAGAAATACAATGGAAAAACCAATTTGCGTTTCGACGATACCAACCCCGAGAAAGAAGAAACAGAATACGTAAACAGCATCATGGAAGATGTGCGCTGGTTGGGTTTCGAGTGGGAAGGCGAGCCACGTTATGCATCCGACTATTTCGACCAGATATACGAATGGACCGTAAAACTGATACGCGATGGCAAAGCTTATATAGATGAGCAAACAGCCGAGCAGATAAGCGAGCAAAAAGGCGTGCCTACCCGTCCGGGTACCGAAAGCCCATACCGCAACCGCCCCATAGAGGAAAATATGCAACTATTTGACCGCATGAAAAATGGCGAGTTCAAAGAGGGTGAAATGGTATTGCGTGCCAAAATACATATGGCATCGCCCAATATGCACATGCGCGACCCCATCATGTACCGCATTCTGCACAAGCCTCACCACCGCACCGGCGACAAGTGGTGCATATACCCTATGTACGACTGGGCACATGGCGAGTCGGACTACATAGAGGGAATAACCCACTCAGTGTGTACCCTGGAATTTGAAGTACACCGTCCGCTGTATGAGTGGTTCCTGGAACAAGTATATACCCCCGGCGATATAAAACCCCGACAAATAGAATTTGCCCGCCTCAACCTGAACTATACAGTGATGAGCAAACGCAAATTGCTGGAACTGGTAAATACAAAACTGGTTTCGGGCTGGGACGATCCGCGCATGCCTACCATCAGTGGTCTGCGTCGCAGGGGATACACTCCTGAGTCGTTGCGCAATTTTGCCGATATGATAGGCATAGCTAAGCGCGACAATGTGATAGATGTGAGCTTGCTCGAGTTTGCCATTCGCGAAGACCTCAACAAAAAGGCCTTGCGTGTAATGGGCGTGCTGAATCCCTTAAAAGTGGTGCTCACCAACTACCCCGATGGCAAAACAGAATACTTGCCTACCGAAAACAATCCGGAAGACGAAAATGGCGGATTGCGCGATATTCCCTTCAGCAAGGAACTGTACATAGAGCAAGACGATTTCATGGAGAACCCTCCTAAGAAGTATTTCCGCCTGTCGCCCGGTGCTGAGGTACGCCTGAAGAGTGCATACATCATAAAATGCGAGTCGTTAGAAAAAGATGAGCAAGGAAATATAACCACCCTGTATTGTACCTACGACCCCGATTCGAAAAGCGGAAGCGGTACCGAAGCCAGCAAACGTAAGGTAAAAGCTACCATACACTGGGTATCGGCCCCACACGCTGTAGATGCTGAGATTCGCCTCTATGACCGGCTGTTTAGCGACGCTGAACCCGACGGACACGATGCAGACTTCAAAACATTCCTCAACCCCGACTCATTGCAAATAATAACAACAGCAAAAGTAGAGCCTGCGTTGGCGAATGTAGATAAAAACGTAAGTTTTCAGTTTATGCGCCTGGGTTACTTCTGCCTCGACAAAGAAGCTACTCCCGGCAACCTTGTATTCAACCGTACAGTTACACTCAAAGATACTTGGACCAAGTTGGTAGAAAAAGGGGATGTGAACTAAAGGCCCAAAGACACATACACAAAAAAGGCGGTTTCGAGCATTACACTCTGAACCGCCTTTTGCTTTTTACATATTTACAAGTGACTCCGAAGGGACTCAAACCCCCGACCTTCAGAACCGGAATCTGACGTTCTATTCACTGAACTACGGAGCCGTGCTTAGAAGTTGCAAATATAGAATCAAATTAGCGATTATTCAAAACAACATTTTTTAATTGTGAGGGATGAATTGTGAATTGTGAGTTATTTTTAAAACAATTCATGAATTTGTGGCAAACATATATTTAGGATGTGAGATTTCGGATTTTCGGTTGATTGGATTGCCCCGTTAAGCCGAGGCTCCACCTCATAGATAAAATACAGGCGGAGCTTGCTGGGATATATACGACACAGGCAAAGCCTACGTCGAACCAAGGGATATTCGCTATGCGATAGTACGAACACAAGCTTGTATCGCAACTTTGCCAAGTATCTCAACCCTGACAGCGTTCGAAACGCTGTCAGGGTTTTTTATTGCTAACCTATACATGCAGGTTTCCAGACCTCATTAAGCCGAGGCAGAGCCTCGGTTTCATTAGTCCCATTAGGAAGTGCCTCATACACAAGAGTGCAGGCGAAGCCTATGCCAAACACGAGTATACTAGGTTATTGGTAATTTAATTATCGCTTTGGTTCCTTTGCCCATTTCTGATTCAATTTCAAGTGAACCTTGGTGTTCCTGAATAATTTTAATAGTAATTGATAATCCAAGACCTGTTCCTTGCCCTGGCTCTTTGGTCGTAAAAAACGGGTCATAAATTTTGCTTAAATTCTCAGAACTTATTCCTATTCCCGTATCTGTAATTATTATAAAAATATGACTATTTTCAATATATGTACTTATTGAAACTTCTCCTTTATTTTCAATAGACTGACCTGCGTTTGCTATAATATTTAATAAGGCCCGATACAATTGACCTTCGCTGCCAATCAAAGAGTACACCGAATCGGTATAGTATCTTTTAACTTCTATGTTATCTTTAAACTGATTATTAAGCATAATCAGGCAATTATCTATAATTGAATGAATATTACAATTGGTCCGTGGCAAATCGTCCTGCTTGCTGTAATGATTTAAACTGGTAACAATATTAGACACTCGAATTATACCTTCACGTATGGCTTCAATAAGGGGGGATACGTTTTCAGTATGCTCGCTTAAATTTTCATTAATATAAGATTCTATACCTAATATTCCCCCGTTTATAAAATTGAGTGGATTATTTATTTCGTGTGCAATTCCTGAAGTTAAAATGCCTAAAGATGCCATTTTTTCTGATTGAATCAATTGCTGTTGAGCAGATTGCAATTTTTCTATCGTTGTTTTCAATTCTTCATTATGCTCCTGCAAATCTATTTCGTACTTATAGTTTAGGTTTCGAAGATAATATACGGTTGATTGAATAAACAAAAAGGCTGTAATAGCAACTATTTTATAATAAATACTCTCAGTTTTTATTATTTTTATGATATTGATATTATTGCCTGAAAAATATATGATTATATTATCGAGAAATATTAGAAGTAGTGCAAAATAAAGTAAGGAAAAGATATAGAGTTTGTTAGATAATTCAGGTTTTTGAAGCAATTGCAGTATAAATGAGAATGCAATAATAATTATAGGCGAATACACCAAATCAATTTCCTGCACATAGCCTAAAAATATTGGCAAAAGCACAATAACGAAAGTTGGAACAAAAATTAGTATTGATTTAGTAATTTCATGTTTTTTATAAAAGGAAAAAAATATATTAAGAATGCAAAAAATGAGTAAAATGAGTAATTTTTGCGTATGAATAGTGTATTCGCCATTATTGTAGTATCTTATGAACGCAGTAAGTAAATTTAATAAAATTAGCAGAAGGAGCATGATGAAATTTATCTTGTTGGCTAATACAATATTTCTGCTTAAAAGCGAGCGTTGCCTGTCATCAAGTCCCAAATATGAAATAAATCCCCAAATTGTTTTCATTTTATTATGATATACAGCGTGTTATTCATGTAAATGTTTGACCTGCCTGGTTTCTGCCCTAATACGAAAGTTGAACTTTAAGGTTTTTGTTTTTGGAAATAAATTTTATATCAGTGATACATACTTAGTGTAAAGGTAACGATTCTTATTTTTATACCAAAAAATAGTATGGATACAACGTATAGCTAGCCATATGATATTGAAATGGCATTCATAGTCGCCTCAGATAGAAGGAAAAGAACCTCGTATTTAAAGGACTATTCAAATCGAGTCTGCTCTTGAATGATAAAGGCATTAGCTTTGAAGGCAATGATTAT
>JAIFMY010000084.1 GCA_020048155.1 Bacteroidota bacterium | reverse complement strand
TGGGGTGTTTTGCAATTTCTTTGTACAACAACGGTTGAGTGAAACGAGGCTCATCTCCCTCGTTGTGGCCGTATCTGCGGTAACAAAGCAGGTCTATAAACACATCGGTTTTGAATTTCTGGCGGTATTCCAGTGCCAATTCTACGGTATATACCACAGCCTCTACATCGTCGCCATTTACATGAAAAACCGGGCAACGGGTTACTTTGGCTATGTCGGTAGCATAAGTGCTCGATCGGGCCTCGGTATAGTTTGTGGTAAATCCGACCTGATTGTTTATGACTATGTGTATGGTACCACCAGTTTTGTAGCCTTCGAGTTGGGCCATTTGTATGGTTTCGTACACTATGCCCTGTGCCGCTATGGCAGCATCGCCGTGTATGACGATGGGGGCAAGCTTAGAATTGTCGCCGCCGTATACCTCATCTATGCGAGCACGTGCCATGCCTTCTACCAGAGCGCCCACAGTTTCGAGGTGCGATGGGTTGGGCAGTAGGCTCAGATATACATTTTGTCCGTTTGGGGTAGTTATTTCTTTGTTGTAGCCCAGGTGATATTTCACATCTCCCAGAGATATAGATTCGTCATACTCTTCGCCCATAAACTCGGTGAAGATCTTTTCTACCGGTTTTTGCATGGTATTGGCAAGAACGTTAAGCCTTCCGCGGTGAGGCATACCAAGTACGAACTCACTTATACCCTTGGCAGCTCCGTGTTCTATACAAAAATCGAGCGCAGGCACCAGAGCTTCAGCACCTTCCAACGAGAAACGTTTTTGGCCTACAAAACGCTTGTGAATGAATTTTTCGAACCCAACGGCTCTTTTTAAGTGATTGAAAATCTCTATTTTTTCCCCCTTTTTAAAAGTAGGAATATTTTTCGATTTTTCCATTCTGCGTTGCAACCAACTCATAATTTCGGGCTGCCTTATATACATGTATTCTACAGCTAAACTATGGCAATAAGTGAGATCCAAATGCTCTATGATGGTTTTGAGTTTTGCTTTGCCAAGTCCCAACTCTATACCGGCACCAAATTCCTGATTCAAATCCTCTTTGGAAAGTCCAAAATTAGAAATATCAAGCGTGGGAAAATATTGCCGCCTGGCCCTAACAGGATTGGTTTTAGTAAACAAATGACCTCGTGTACGGTAGGCATTTATCAGATTTATTACATCAAATTCTTTATTCAATGCATAGCCTTCTGTTGGCGCGGATGCCTTGGGGCTTGCCGGATACATTTTTTGTGCAAACTCAAATCCTTTGAAAAAATTTGCCCAACTTTCATCCACCGATTCCGGACTTTCAAGATATTGCTTGTAAAGCGCCTCTATTGACACAGGATCACTATTGCCAATAAATGTAAAATTATCCATATATATTATTGACTATTAATTTTTTACTAATAACGATACGCAAGCAACCCATATGTATGGGCAACCCGCTTTTCAGTATGTATAAAATTACAAAATTTTTATGGCATTGCGTAAAAATAATGCAGGCTTAATGCACATTACGATTGCCTTAAAATCATGTATTTACTTATTTAAAAACAACATAACTTTAGTTCAAAAGTACACATTTTCTATAAGTAAACTAGGGGAATAACAAATTTTAAGCAATTCTGGTTTCTGCGTATGGTAGTATTGTTTTACAACACTTCAAGAATCTACTAAATGCCATTCTTCAGTTTGCGGGATGCATACATTAAACAAACGTATGCATGAAATATAAGCAAACGATAGCAATTTATACCTCTGATTTTCTATTGTTTAAATGTCAAGAATAATGATTTATTTTGCAAATAATTCGCAAAGTTTTATAAGAAAATTGTAATTTGCGTTTTTAATATTTTATAGAAGTTATTGAATAGGCTAAACGGAAATATGGCAAAATATATTCACTATACATTCATGTTAGCATTGTTATATCTGCTGCAGTTGCAGGTATATGCTCAAAGTGTTGAATTACGTTTTCAGCATGCATCTACCGAGCAAGGTTTGTTGCAAAATACCATTTTGAGCCTCGGTCAGTGCAGCGAAGGATATATATGGTTTGGCACCCAAAGTGGGCTTTCACGCTATGATGGATATAATTTCGTGAATTTCACAAATACCAGTACTGACTCTACCTCTATTTCCAACAATTTGATTAGTTGCATATTTCGAGATAAGCAGGACAACCTTTGGATTGGTACCGAAAAGGGACTCAATTTGTATAACCCACTTGCGCAAAATTTCAAGCGTTACCAGAAAGATGCCAATAATAAAAACTCGCTCAACCACGATCGGATAACCAGCCTGTGTGATGCCGAAAAAGGTGCTATATGGATAGGCACCAGCACCGGATTGGATCTTATGCAAATCAATTCCGGACAAATTTCCCATTTTCTGTTAAAAGATTTCCCCAATATGCAATCGGACGAAATAACTGCTTTATTCAAAGACAACGAGGGGATGATATGGGTAGGCACTAATAAAGGCCTTTCGTTTTTCAATCCGAGCAGTCAAATTTTTACTCAGGTAGATTTGCAAAAAGGAATGGAAGATCAGGTTACCATAACAGCCATTATTGAATATCCTGCAGGAAACATATGTATAGGTACAAAAGGCATGGGTGCTTTTAAATTCAATAAATCCACACTAAAACTGAGCGCCATCCCTAAACTTGAAAGCAACACAAGCTTTGAAAATGCAAAGTTCGTGACATCTTTTGCTGCTACTAAAGACGCCTTGTGGATAACTACAGAAAACGGATTGTTTGAATACAAGGCGAGTTACAACCAGACATTCAGGTTTGTGAATGAAAGTACAAGCCCGGCATCTTTGTCATCTAACTCATTGCTTTCCATACTTATTGACCATTCAGGGGTGATGTGGGTGGGAAACCTGATGACTGGCGTAGATAAAACAATGAGCTTAAATTACAACTTCACCCGGATTGCCAAAACCTCAGATAATCCAAATTCTCTGATTAACAACTATGTGAATGCCCTAACTACCGATGGGATAGACAATATATGGGTAGGTACACTTGAAGGGCTGACACGGTTGCAAGTATCTACCAACACATATACTTCATACACTGCTAATGGAGGTAGCAATAGCCTCACCGATAGCAAGATATGGTCGCTCAAGAATACATCGGAATTTGGTGTATGGGTTGGCAGCCAATCTGGTATTAGCATTTATTTTTATCGTACCAACGATTTCAGGCAGCTTTATTTGGAACCTAAAGACAAGAATCATCCTTCAAACCGTGTAATTTCTATTGAAGAAGATTCAAAGAAAAACATATGGGTAGGCACTTATCACGGACTATACAAAATAAACCCATTCACTTATGAAGTGAAGGCTTATGTGCACGACCCTAATAACCCCAATAGTATTTCGCACAATAGGGTCTGGTTTGTACTTGAAGATAGCATTCACAATTTCTGGATAGGCACACCAGGTGGCCTAAGTTACCTAAATGCGAAAACAGATGAAATAGTGAGGCACGAATCGGGCAATCAGGAAGGACAACTCATGAACAACATCATTCCTAGGGCTTGCAAAGCATCCGACGGAAGGATATGGTTTGCAAATGGTGCCGGCATAACCTTGTATAAGGGCAACGGAAAATTCGAAAATTTTCCGATTACTATAAACGGTGTGCAGGTTTCAGGATTCAGCATTATTGAGGCTTCCGACAAAAGTCTTTGGCTCGGAACCAATATTGGTCTGGTGCGATTCGATCCCAAAACTAAATTGTACAAAGTATATACATCAAAAGAGGGTTTGCAGGTAGAATACAACGCCGCCATTGTATCGCTTCAGAATGGCGATATATATGCAGGGGGAGTAGATGGAATAACAAAATACAATCCTCAAAATATATTCAATAACCAAACTCCTCCAATACTCCACTTCAACAACCTGTACATTCTCAATCAGGAAATTGGTATAAACAAGGTATTTGACGGGCGTATAATTCTGGATAAAGCACTCAGGTATACACAAGAAATTGTACTGACGCACAACGATTACAATTTCTCGATCGACTTTGTAGGACTTCATTACATAGCACCCGAAAAAATTACTTACAAGTACAAACTGGAAGGGCTGGATACTGCTTGGTTTACAGTAAATGCTCAAAACCGCAAAGCGATATATACCAACCTAGCCCAAGGTACATATACGTTCAAACTTAAGGCGGCCAATAACGATGGAGTATGGACTCCAAACGAAATATCGCTGAGAATAATAATAAAACCACCTTACTGGAAAACATGGTGGTTCAGATTATCGGCAATAATGGGCATACTTACTTTAGCTACTGCTGCAATATACTTCAGAGTACGTAGCCTCCAAAAACAAAAAGAAGAACTCGAAATTCTAGTCAGAAACCGCACCGAAGAATTGCTCAATGCAAATACAATACTAGAAGAACAACAAGCCGAACTCATGGTAAAACAGGAGGAAATAATAACCCAAAAGGAAACCATGGAATTTCAGAAGAATGAAATTGAAAAGCAAAACAGTGAACTATTGAAACTCTCGGTGATAGCCAGCGAAACCGATAACGCCATTATGTTACTAAATAATAATGGCGATTTTGAATGGTGCAATGACGGATTTACGCGTCTTTATGGTTATACATTGGATGAATTTTCTGAAAAATATAGCAACAATTTACTTAAAGCCAGCTCGAACCCACAAATTAAAACGCATTTCAAACGTTGTGTGAACGAAAGAATTTCGGTGATGTATGAAACACTTATGCCCACTGCCGATGGTACTAGCTTATATGTACAAACCACTCTCACGCCGCTTACCAACAACGAGAACCAAGTGACTCAAATTATAGCAATAGACAGCGACATAACCCGCATAAAAGAGGCTGAGATGGAAATTGTGAATCAAAAAAACAAGCTCGAACTTCAGAACTCTCTCATTGAAGGAAGCATAAAATATGCACAAACCATACAGCAAACCATTTTGCCCGAGCCTTCACTCATTGAACAGTCGTTTAGTCATTTTCTTATTTTCAAACCCCGCGATATAGTTTCGGGCGATTTCTATTGGTTTAGCCACGATGCCAATGACCCTTACATATTTGCTGCAGCAATAGATTGCACAGGGCATGGTGTGCCGGGTGCGTTCATGTCGCTCATAGGTTACAAATTGATGAGTGAAATTATAAATGTGCGCCTAATTAGAGATCCTGCACAAATACTGTTCGAAATAGAACTGGGTATCATAAAAGCTTTGCAGCAAAAAAACAAAGAAGTGGCCGACGGTATGGATATGTGTATTTGCAGGCTCGAAAAGCTAAATCTGAATGAGACAAAAGTTGTTTTTGCCGGTGCCAAACGTCCACTCATTTATTTCAATAGTGCCGATGCTAATATGATAACCATAACAGGCGACAGATATGGTATTGGGGGTTGCAAGCGGAACCCCGAACAGATTTCATTTACCAATCATGAAATTTTACTTCAAAACGGGAAGGATACGATATACCTTACTACTGATGGGCTGATAGACCAAAACGACATAGGCCGCAAACGCTATGGCACTGCTCGCCTTACCGAGGTTCTCAAACAAATAGCTCACTTACCTATGGATGATCAAAAAGCCGCCCTCGAAACCGAGCTGAAAAAATATATGGGCCGCGAAGAACAACGTGATGATATAACAGTACTGGCATTGAGAATGTAACCATTTGAGCGATAGGTAAAATTCCGGTATAAGCCGAGTAATATTGGTTGACAAGAAGTATAGAATAGTGCGGATTCTATCTCAAAAATATACTAAAACCACACTAATACACTACCAGCTGGTTGTTTATCATGCGTGAATTGTATTGCTGAATGATTGATTTAATCTTATTCTCCATCGCATTTCTAATTTCTGGCTTTATTTTATCCATTACATTATCTTTCAGCTCTTTACTCTTTTTTAAATCGAAAATAGCTAAAGTTTTTTCACCATCAAATTGGAGTAAGTAATTTTTGTAAAAGAGCTGATATACACCATTGAGGTAATTTATTGCATATTTATCAGTGCTTTTATCGAATAAACTTTTACCGAAAGTAACTATGGTTCCTTTATAATTGAGATAATGCAGTATGCTAGGGAATATATCGGCTTGTTGCGCCAAGTTTGCATCTGCTTTGGCATGCAATTGCGCATCTTTTGGTGAATAGAAAATAATGGGTATTTCAAATTTTGCAGGCGATGCATCGTCCGATTTCTTTTGCGAAGGGCCACAATGGTCGGCTGTAAATACAAACAAAGTATTCTGATACCAACTCATAGTTGCGGCTTTTTGCATAAATTTTCGCAAAGCCATATCTGTGTATGCTATGGTTTTGTGTATTGGGAGCTCACCTTCGGGAAAACTTCGTTTGTATGCAGTAGGCAATTTGAATGGGTGATGCGACGAAAGTGTCATAATACACGCCATGAAGGGTTGTTGTTTCTTCTCTAACTCAATTGCAGTATATTGCAGAAATTCCTCGTCGTATATACCCCACGAACCATCAAAATGCTTCTCGTTGCTGTACTGCGTACGCCCGTAGTATTCGTGAAAGCCAGCTAATGCAGAGAAGCTTTCGAAACCCATAGAGCCGTTGGTAGCCCCGTGAAACATGGCTGTATAATACCCGACCTTGCGCAACTCGCCTGCAATGCTACCAATATGGTTTGATACGTAATCTGAAGTGATGAATGGATTTTCCATGATGGCAGGAATTCCTGAAAGGATAGAAGGCATAGACTCAATGCTTTGCATGCCATTAGAATATGCATGGCGGAAGGCATAGCTTTGCGCTATAAGTGAATCAAAAAAAGGTGTATACCCTTTACCCTGATTGTAATACCCTATGTACTCCTTGCTAAAACTTTTAAGTATAATTACTATCACGTTCATTCTCCTCATTTGAGTGGTATCGACAGGAAGGGTAACTACTGGTAAAAAATATTGTTGTGCCTCTTCGTCGCTAAAATATCTGCGGGCAGGAATTTTCTTTTTTCCATAGGTAGTCAAAATACTGAAAGGTGTATTGAGAATAAGTGGAATTTGGGAAGGTGTGCCATATGCAGCGGCAGAAATATTGCTAATAGGCTTGTATTGTAGCCCACCACGTGCCATGATGATGAATAGATACATGCCTATGCCCATGTACAAAGTTTGGGCTATAAAATTGCTTATCAGTTGTGGCTGATGCCCGGGTTTAGCCTTAAATTTTGGATAAAAAATCCAGAATAAAACCAACAATACTAAGCCTATGAGGGTAAGATGCCAAAACTGCACCATAAAAGTAGGCAATAACTTGGTAGCATCTGTATCTATACTTCCACCACCAAACAATTCGAATATATAAGCAGTACTGCGCTTTCGCGTATATTTAAAATACTCTGCATCTGCCAGATTTGGCAGCATTATTACTGCGGCAGCTATCAAAAATTGCATTTTGAGCACCAATTGGTAAATACGGTGATACTTATACTGACCGGGCACTAAGTGCATAACCAGAAACAGCATATTGAACCACGTTAGCACCGATAAATCGAAACGCATGCCATAAACAAAAATTTTGAGTACCTGAGTAAATTGTATATCAGAAAAAGCACTGAAGTTATTGATATAAAACACAAGGCGAGTAATTGCCATAAAAGCAAGCAAATACAGAATCCTGCGTATTAGGAGTAAAATATGTTCAAAATATTGTTGCATATTTGAGCTTGGAATATTTTGATGCAAATCTATTATAAATTCAAGATTATCCCCAAATGGTTGCTACTTCCAATCTGTGTTATGAGAATTTGGCCTGCTTGCAGGAAGAGTGAATATAAAGCTGGAACCTAGCCCAGGCTGACTCTCTACCCAAATTTTTCCTCCATTCTTTTCAACAAATTCCTTACATAGCATCAGGCCAAGCCCGGTACCTGTTTCATTTGCAGTACCAAGAGAACTGAATTTCTCACTTATTCTGAAAAGTTTATCTATATTTTGGGGCTCTATGCCTATACCACTATCACTAACCGAAATTTCTACCCATTGGTCGTTGGTAGAGCTTCTGATAATAACCCACCCGCCTTCGTGAGTAAATTTAATGGCATTGCTTACCAAATTTCGCAATACTGTACGTATCATATTTTCATCGGCATACACTTGTATATTCTCAAGATTTCTGCTTTTGAGCACAATTTTCTTATTTCTGGCAGTACTTTCAGATTGCTCTATTACTTCATCAACCATATTACTCAGCAACATTTGCTTTGGTTTAAACTCGATTCTGCCGGTTTGTGAGTTTGCCCACTCCAGCAAAACCTCTAATAGCCTGAAAGCATTGAATGCAGATTGCCTGATTCCACTAATAAGCAATTTTCTTCTTTCGGGAGTATGATTATCAGCATTCAATATCATCATATCTGCGAGACCTATTATTCCATGAAACGGATTTTTGAGGTCGTGTGCAATGATGCTGAAAAGCTTGTCTTTGGTAGCCACCAAATCCTGCAACCGCAATTCATTCTCCTTTATTTGTGTAACATCGTGCACAGTACCAAGGCTACTGATAGGTTTCCCATCATCGCTGTATCGTGTAGTTACCCTTTCGGTCAGGTATTTGACTTTGCCCCCGGAGTTATAATGCGGTGCGTAAACTCAAGCGGGATGCGCTGCTTTACTGCTTCATTGTATGCTTTTAAGGTAGCTTTTCGGTCGTCTGGGTGTATCAAGTTCAATAGTTTATTCAAATCAAGCTGAATGCTTTGTGGCGAAATTTCGAATATTTGATAAGTTTGCTCCGACCAATACACATAGTTCTTTTCTATTTCAAAGTCCCAATGTCCCACATTTCCCACCATCTGAGCCTCCTTTAGGTTCTGTTTGCTTTTGCGAAGTTCTTGTTCAATTTTTTTTCTTGCTTCAATATTTCTGCTAAGCCCTATAAGTTCAATTTCTTGTAGTTGGTTGTATTTGAGTTTGGTCGATGCTTCTACCCATATAAATTTCCCGTTCTTGCAAGGCTGTTGTATTTCATCAAAGTAATGTTTTGCATTTTCGGGGTCATTTATAAACTCATCCAATCTGCTTGGCATTAGGCTAGCAATCATTTCAGCAAAATGCTGTACCATAGAGTCGTAATACTTTTGCTGCATGGCCTCTTCAACAGTATAACCTCTTTCACGTTCAACTGCTTTGCTAATGAATACAAATTTGTCGAGAGTAAGGTTGTACACCCACATGACATCTGACACATTTTCAGTAATCAGCTTGTACTTTTCTTCGTTTATCTTCAGTTCCTCAGCCAATCGCTTTTGCACGCTTATGTCGTTCTTGAAGCCAATATATGCTTGTTTTTGGCCTTGTGTATTTCGCAGTGGAGCAATTACAGCTTTTTCATAAAACAGCTCCCCATTTTTTTTCCTGTTTATAAATTCCCCTTCCCAAGCCTCGCCATTTTTCATTTTGGCTCTGAACTCTTCATATACACTGCGGGGGGTAAGGCCAGAACCCATTATTCGCATTGGTTTTCCCAAAAGTTCAACCTGAGAGTAGCCACTTATCTCCTCAAATTTTCGATTCACATATTTTATACGGTGACTAAGATCAGTGATTACAATAGAAACGGGACTCTGCTCAAAAGATACGTTTCGCATTTCTTCTATTTCTCTCAGCATTTTTTGGCTATACTCAATCAGGAGCAACAAAAATCCGAATGAAGAGAGTATAATAGCGAACATAGTCGAAATTACGAACATAATTCCTACAGTATCCATTTGAAGTGGATTATAAAGTTGGGCATCGGTAGATAATACACTCAATAACCTCAGCAATATCATAAACAAGTATATAGACCACCCAACTGCCAGATAAAGTGTAATTTTGAGCCCGTGCCGTTCTTTGATCAACTCACGAATACTTATACCTGTAATAATAAGTATACTTGTCATAGATATAACAACCCGAGACTGAGCTTCAAGTTGAAGCAAAAGAAATGGCAAACTACCAAGGATGCCTATAGCTGGTAGAAGGTAAGAAAGTGGCTTTTTAAATTCTCCTTTGTATGATATAAGACTCACCATCTGAAAAGCTACCCCCCATAGTAATGCACTATTGGCCAATCCTACGCTAACAAACTCAGGTAAAAAAGTGCGGGCACCTATAGCCATGAGCGATAAGGCCTCCAATATTTTGCCTATAAAAAACCATAGGATTATCTGGCTCTTTTCGAGTGATATAAAAATATAGAACAGAAGTAATAAGGATATAAAAATATCAATAAATGCGAGGCTTTGATATATGGTAAAAAAATCGAATTGCATCAGTTGATATTATTTTTATTGGTGCTTCGGTTGCACACATGTTAGTTTAGAGTTAATGAAATATAGCCAAAATTATACTGGTTGAGCTATTATATCTGTTTGCTATACAATTATATATTTGAGTATTTTATTATTGAAATCCGATTCGCTTATAGGCTTCAGCAAAAAATCGTCGAACATATCTCCAAATGCCTCCTTTTCATGTTCAAGCACATAGGCAGAAGCTGCAATGATTGGCAAATGTGGCAATTTGTCCTTTATTATCTTAGCGGCGGTGTATCCGTCCATAATTGGCATTTTTATATCCATGAACACCAAATCGATATTGGGGTTCGAAAAACAAATTTCAACAGCTTTTTTACCATTGGCGGCATAGAGCAGGTTTGCCTTTGTATTTCTAAAAAGGGTTTTCAGAAAAAGGTAATTGTAATATTCATCTTCTGCTATCAATATGGTTTTTATACCAGGCAATACTAAATGCTTTTTTGTATACATACTTGCCGCAGCATGTCGACGGGCAGGAATGCTAACTCGCATAACGGTGCCTATGTCAACCTCTGATTTCATCTCAATAGTGCCATGAAGCATATCTATATACGACTTTACGAGGGTAAGCCCAAGCCCATTTCCGCCAAAATCGCGTGTTATGCCGGTTTCTATTTGTGAGAAAGGCTTGAAAAGGAGGCGCTGCTTACTTTCGGATATTCCAATTCCTGAGTCAGTGATATGTATTTGTATTTTTTCATCCTGAATGGTACAAAATAGTTCAACTGTACCAAACTGTGTAAATTTCAGCGCATTATCAAGCAGATGGTATACTATTTTTTTGAGCTTTTCATAATCGGTTACTACTTTACTTGGCGATTGACTCAACTGAATAATTTTGCGGAAAATGATATTTTTCTCTGCAGCCCGGCTTGAACATTCTTTATCAAACAGATTGATAAACTCTAATAAATCGAATTCGGTAAAAAGTACTTTACTTTGGTTGGCTTGTACTTGCGATACTTCAATTACATCGGTAATGATGCCTATGAGTTTTTCTGTGCTTTGGGATATGATATCCGCATACATTTTTAGTTGTTCGGGCGATTGGCTTACATCGGTCATAAGTTGGGAAAATCCGGCAATAGCATTGAGTGGGGTGCGCACCTCATGGCTCATGTTGTTCAAAAAAGCAGATTTGAGAAGATCACTTTCCTCTGCCTTTTCTTTGGCTGCAAATAATTCTTCGTTGAGTGCTTGCACTTCGAGGTATGCATGTTCGGCTTTTTCTTTGGCATCTAATAAAGCTACTTCGTTTATTTTGCGTTCGGTAATGTCGGTAAAAAACATGGTTATGCCTTCGCTCGAAGGATATATGCGGTTTACGAACCACCTATTCCATCGAATATTGTATTCTTCAAAGATGACAGGCTGTTGCGTTTCCAGTGCTTCAGCACAAGATTTTGCGAATTGGGTATTGTGCGTTTCGGGGTATTCTGCCCAATAGTTTCTGCCAATGAGATCCTTAGGTGTGGCTCCAATCAAATTTGCAGCTTGTGTATTTACATAGGTGTAGTTGAAATCCTTATCAAAAGCCACAAAACCATCGCTTACCCGCTCCATAATACTATTGAGTACATCTTTTGCTTTAGAAGTCTCGTCGCGTTTTTGAGTTACTTCGAACAACAATTGCTCTCGCTCCGATTCAATTTTTTTGCGATCAGTGATGTCTACTTCTATTCCGTCCCAAAACACAACATCGTCAACCCTGCGCGGATTCGATATTACCAACGACCAGCGATAGGTACCATCAGGGTTTCTGACACGCATTTCTTGTTTGAATAAGCTCATATTTGCCAGAGCTTTCAATTCGTGTTCTATGAGTCGGTCTATATCATCTGGATGTATGCGATCATAAATCAGACTTTCGTTTTCAATTATCTCTTCAGGGGTATTTCCGTATAGCTTTATCACCGATTCGCTGAGGTAAGTAAACTTTCTTTGAGTCTCCCCGAGTATTACCACTTGGTAAATCATGCCATTTTCGAAACTGTCGGAAATTTGCTTGAGTCTTCGCTTGCTTGTTTCTGCATGCTCTTTGGCTTCAACCAGATGCTCATTCATCTGTCTTATTTCTTCGATGATGGCTGCGTATTCTTCGTTTAATCTGATAAGCTCAGTTTCCTTGGCAGAAGCAAACTTTACTGCGGCTGTAAGTTCATTGAGGGTCTGTTTTTGCAAAGAAATATCTATATCCATGCACACAAATCCCTCTTTATTGTTATCGAGGGGGAGCAAGAAAGTAGTAGAAAGTACCCAACCTGGTAATCCTCCACTGAGTTTTACTGGTACTTCATAGGGACCAAATGCGTCACCACTTTGCTTTACTCGTTTAAGTATCTCCAAAAATTGGCTGTATTCCTTTTCATCCAATACTACACCTCTTAGGGTGTTGCCTATCATCGCTTCAGCCTTATATCCATATAGCTTTTCGCTAATTTTGTTCCAATAAATCACATTGCCATATTCATCGTACCATTGAATAGCCACATTGGGTGTATTTTCCAAAGTGGCCTTAAGCTGGCGTATATACAAAATACTGGTCTCTGTACTTTTGGGAGAATGATGCAACTGGCGAATAAGAGTATCTTCGATATTTTTATACATCGATATATCAGTGGCTTGAACCAATACCTGACTAATGCCCTCGCTAAAACTTACATTTGTATAGGCAGATGTTCGAAACTCGAACCACTTGTACCCTCTTTTTTTTGTGCGTATACGGTATATTTGAGGTTTCGTTGGCTTCCCTTCGTATGCCTTACTTCGGCGTGTTATAAATTCCAGTTCTTCAAGCCTAACCAATGAGTTATCATCCGGGTGAAACAAATAATCAATGATGGATAGTGTTTTGCTTAGCTCATTTAGCTCATCCATGGTATAACCAAGATGCGTTTCAAAGCTATCCGATGCATATAATATATTATTTAACTTATAATCAAAAATATAAAAGAAACCGGGATAATTATCCTGCAACTTATCCAACAGTTGACTTTTTTCAATCATACCCAAACGATTTTTTCATGATGGAAAAGATTCCTCAATTCATATTGCACTTAATCCTCCTTACAAAAATACAATACATTGATATAAGAATCTTTAGGATATTATATTTATAATTTGTTTAAGTATACAAGATACTATTTTCTAAACTATTTGCAACAGGTATTTATCTTATTTAGAATGTTAATAATAAAACTGGATGTTCAACATGTTCTATACTAAAAACCACCTATAAGCCCGTGAGATAATTGCATAATACCTCACGAGCCTTTAATGAGTATATCTAAATATTTTATTTTAGAATGAAATATATATTAGTCAGCCATTTAGTAGTATCTGGCTCCTTAGTCTTATCTGTAATATACTCTTCGAGTGCCATTGTATCTTTCAGGTTATTAGCTTTCAGATAATCGTCTATGGCATAATAAGCCTCCATCGATTTATCCGGTGCGCCAAAGTAGGCAACTTTTACTGCTTTTCCTGGTTTTACAGAAATGATTTCAAGACCATCAACCGACTTGCTGTCTGCTACTTGCATGAGTGCAGCACAGTCTGTTACACCATTTTTTTCATCCCAGAAAAAATACATGGAAGCCATAGGCCCTGCCGGTGCTACATTAGATTTAGCAAGACTGGCAGGTATTTTTTCAAAATTGCCGGAAAAAAAGCTACCCAAATCAGCAAATTTCTGAGTCTTCCTGATGCCTGCGTAATGCCTTTCCTCAAAATCAACCAATTGCACATTGTAGCCACGATATACCGTATCCTTTGATTCCAGTTTTGATTTTAGTCTTTGCAATCCGTATTCCAAAGAAGTGCCTAACATTTTATCAAAATCCATAAAAAGCATAATTGGGCGCATGAAGAAAGCAAAACTAAAATTCATTCCCCATGTTATTTTTGTACTATCGCCAATACTTTCGGTCGTGAAATACGATTTCACAATGCTTTCCATGGGTTTAATGAAATGAACAGTCTGAAATATATTATTTTCGGTTGTAGAATCAATAATCATTTCTCCTACTCCTACCGAGTCCTTTTTTCCTTCCCATAGGTATTTATGTCCCACAGTTCCGGGCGTGCCATCAAAGCTCGCTTTCATGTCTGGTTCAATTTCTGTCCACGGACTCCAGTAATTGTGAAAATGTTGGAAATCGCCAAGTGCTTTCATGGCATCTGTATGGCTCGCTTTTATAAGCTGGCTGCGCTCTACAGTTACATTCGATTTTGCGAATAAAGCGACAACAAAATACAAAACAACCAGTCCGCCTAATACGTAAAATACTTTTTTCATACAATTGAATTTTTATTGTTTTTAATGGCAAATCATTTTGCTCAAGCAAATTTAAGATAGTTTATCATCAATTGTATAATTTGGTAAAAAAACATACCCTTCCAGTTTTTATTTTGGTTGCATTCCGTCTAACTTTTGCCTAATTTTAGATATTAAATTTTTCAATTATGGATTATAAAGAGTTTACACCCATTGCCCAACAAGTGCTCAAAAGCGCAAGCCAACGAGCTAAAGACGAGCTTTTTGCACAAATTGAAAATGGCCTTATTCTGCACTCTATTTTAGCTATTGACAAAAATGTTACTCCATTCATACTCAATACACTGGGCATAGATGTAAAAGTACTCACTTCTCAGCTCGAAAAGCTACTACTGGCGTTGCCCAAAAGAGCCCCCGAAAAAGAACTTAGCATTTCTGATCCGGTTGAGCACTCCCTAAATCTGGCAAAAAAAATATCCAAAGATCTGAAAGATGAATACATATCCATTGAACATATTTTGTACGGCATACTGGTGAGTGGAGACCAAACAGCACAATTGCTCGCATCTGGCGGACTCGACAAAAACAAACTCAATGCCGCTATCAGGCAGCTTCGTGCAGGATTGCAAACAAAGGAAGAAACCGTGAAACAACACGAATGGCTAAGCAAGTTTGCACAAGATATGAACCGTATGGTGACAGAGGGAAAAATAGAACCCATCATTGGCCGTTCCGACGAAATACGGCGTTTGCTGCAAATCATCTCTCGAAAGCAAAAAAACAACCCCATCATTATAGGCGAACCGGGTGTTGGAAAAACTGCATTGGTCGAGGGCTTTGTGCAAAGACTAGTAAAAGGCGATATACCTGAAAACCTGAAACATTGCAAAGTATTCTCGTTGGATATGGGATCACTCATTGCCGGAGCATCTAAGCAAGGTGAGTTTGAAGATCGGCTTAAAAACATAATTCGTGAAGTTCAGCAATCCAATGGAGAAATAATTCTGTTCATAGACGAAATTCACTTATTGGTAGGTGCCGGAAAAGGTGCCGGGGCTATGGATGCTGCCAATATACTGAAACCCGAACTTGCCCGTGGCAATTTGCGTGTGATAGGCGCTACTACCATAAACGAGTACAAAAAATATTTTGAACAAGACAAAGCCCTGGTGCGCAGATTTCAGACCATACTGCTTGCCGAACCATCGGTAGATGAAAGTATTTCGATACTCAGGGGAATAAAAGAAAAATTTGAATTGCATCATAAAGTAAGCATTCGCGACGAAGCTGTTATTTCTGCCGTTGAACTGTCACACAGGTATATTACTGAGAGTTTCTTGCCAGACAAAGCCATTGACCTCATGGACGAGGCTGCAGCCAAACTTCGTATAGAAATGAATTCAGTACCTGCAGTCATTGATGAAGCCGAGCGCAATATCATGCAACTACGTATAGAAAAAGAGGCCATAAAAAAAGAAGGCGATGCAAAAAAAGTGGAAGAAATTCGCAGGAAAATAGAAGTAATCAGCGATGAACGTACCCGATTGCGAGCCATTTGGGAATCTGAAAAAGCGATAGTAGCGCAAATAATTGCCGAGAAAAATACCATAGAACAGCTAAAAGCCGAAGCCAAACTGGCCGAAGGCGAGGCCAATTTTGAGAAAGTGGCCGAAATACAATACGAAAAGCTGGTGGAAGCCCAAAAAAGGCTCGAAAATTTGCGCACTCAGATAAACGGAAGTGGTGCTCCATCCATTTTCAAGGAGCATGTAGACCGCAATTTTATAGCGGAAATGGTGGCCGATGCCACCGGAATACCCGTTAATCAGATGATGAAGGACGAAATGCAGCGCTTGCTCTCTCTCGAAGAAGAACTGGCTAGAAGGGTAATTGGGCAAAACGAAGCCATCAGAGCCATTGCAGAGTCCATCAGACGAAGCCGCACCGGGCTCAACGATCCTAACAAACCAATTGGTTCGTTCATTTTTCTGGGTACTTCAGGCGTGGGCAAAACGGAGCTTGCCAAAGCCTTGGCCGAATTACTTTTTGGCGATGAACGTGCCATGGTAAGGCTGGACATGAGCGAATACATGGAGCAAAATGCCGTAGCACGCCTCTATGGTGCGCCTCCGGGGTATGTAGGTTACGAAGAAGGCGGACAACTCACTGAAGCCGTGCGTCGTAAACCCTATTGCGTGCTGCTGCTCGATGAGATAGAAAAGGCCCACCCGGAAGTTTTCAACACCATGCTGCAAGTACTCGACGATGGCCGCATGACTGACTCCAAAGGGGTGACGGTGAATTTCAAGAACACCATCATCATCATGACCAGCAACGCAGGTTCCGACAAAATACTGGAACGGTTTAAGCAAATGACTAAAGATAATGCAGCCGAAACCATGATGGCTGCCAAAGATGACGTTTCCAAAGTTTTGCGCGAAAAAATGCGACCTGAGTTTCTCAATCGCATTGACGAAATCATCATGTTTTTACCCCTTAGTTACCCCATCATCAAACAAATAACCGAATTGCAACTCAAGAGCCTTGTTCGCAAACTTGGCAAAAATGAAATAAATCTGTGGGCATCGCCTGCAGCGCATGTGTGGATTGCACGTATGAGCTTCAACCCTGCATTTGGCGCACGACCTGTGAAACGCACCATACAGCGCTATCTGCTCAACGAGGTCTCGGAGGCCATACTCAAAGGCGAGATTTCGCGCGACAAAACCATTGTAGTTGACGAGGCGCAAGGAAAACTCACATTCAGAAATACCAACAATACTGAGTTGGAAAAAATTAAGGCCGAAGCAACCAAATTTTCAGAAAAACCGCTAAGTGAGGCCGAAAACAAAGTCGAAAAAACATCAGAAAATACTCCGAACGCTACTGATGCACCCTGGTGGAAACGATTCTGGCGATGGATAAGCCTTTCAGATTAATACTGAAGAAACTTGATAAAGCCTGAATCAATGTCTATTTGTTAAAGAAAATTCTCTTCTATAAGCCTAGAGGCTGGTGTTTTTATCAAACTGTTAATCAAGTTGTAGCGCTCTTCAAAATAAGGTCGTTGAGCGAGTTGCAACTACATTGACTTATTATTGATTATTTATTTAAGAATTGTTAATAGCGTTTCAAAAAGCCAAAATGTATAGTAATTTGGCGCAGGTTTCTGTTATATTGAACTGAAAAACTGAAAGATATATGGAGTATTTATTTGATGGAGTAAAAGAATTTTCAAGCAATGATTTTCAACGCTACAAAGAGCTTTTTGAATCTATAGGCAAAAGCCAATCACCGCATACCCTTTTCATAGGCTGCTCCGACTCGCGGGTAGTTCCCAACCTCATCACCAATACCCTGCCAGGCGATCTTTTTGTAATCAGGAATATAGCCAATATAGTACCCTATTACCGTGAGTCTTCCGATTTTTTAGCAACTACTTCTGCTATTGAATATGCCGTGAAAGTATTGAAAATTGACAATATCCTCGTTTGTGGACATTCCAACTGTGGGGGCTGCAATGCCTTCTATCTGTCAGATGAACAAATGGCCGAAGTACCCCATACCAAAAAATGGATTCAACTTGCCAGACCAGTCATTGACAAAGTAAAATCGTATCCGAACCTGATGGCCGACGTGATAAAACGCGAATGGGTTACAGAACAACTAAATATCATAGAACAAATGAACCACTTGCTCACCTACCCATATATCAGAGAACTGCACAATGCAGGAAACCTCAATATTCTGGGTTGGTATTATTTGATAGAAACTGGCGAAGTCTTCAACTATGACAAAGAAAAACGCAAATTCATTAAAATTCAATAATTTAATCACTACTATTTTTTGCATCATGGCCATAAAATTCGGTTTTAAATACCTGAAAAAATTTTCATACATATCTATTGAAAGATTGAGATAGGTATTATTGTATAAATTGGCCTTAAATGATTACATTTGCAACCGCTTTTGCCCCTTCACTGGGTCCAAAAATTAACATAACTACATAAAAATGAGTTTCTTAAATAAATTTTTAGGAAAATTGTTCGGCAGTAAAGCCGAGAAAGACCTGAAGCTGATATTACCCATTGTACAACAGGTAAATCATGAATATGCACAATTAAAGAATGTGAGTAGCGACGAACTGCGCTCCCTTTCATTGCAAATAAAAGCTGATATCCGAAATTCGTTTGCTCAAGAGGCTGCCGAAATTGATGCTATAAAACTACGTATTGAAAACGAAGACCCTGATTTCGAGATAAAAGAAGAACTTTATAAGGAAATTGAAGTCCTCGAGAAAAAAATTAAGGCTAGCATTGAAGAAAAACTTACGGAACACCTGCCTAAGGCATTTGCCATAGTACGCGAAACCGCAAGACGTTTCAAAACAAACGAAAAAATAATTGTAAAAGCTACAGATTTTGATCGTTTTATTGCTACACAACGTACATCTGTAGAAATCAACAATTCCAATGCCATTTGGCACAACTCATGGATGGCCGGTGGCAATAAAATCACCTGGGACATGGAGCACTATGATGTTCAGCTCATAGGTGGTATAGCCCTGCATATGGGTAAAATTGCTGAAATGGGCACAGGTGAAGGTAAAACACTGGTTGCTACGCTTCCCGTTTTCTTGAATGCACTTGCCGGACGTGGAGTGCATATAGTTACTGTGAACGACTATCTGGCCAAACGTGACTCTGAGTGGATGGGACCCATCTACGAATTTCACGGATTGGAAGTGGATTGCATAGATAGGCACGAACCCAACAGCGATGCTCGCCGTAAAGCTTACATGGCCGACATTACTTTTGGTACCAACAACGAGTTTGGTTTCGATTACCTGCGCGACAATATGTCGCAACGTACTGAAGATCTCGTACAAAGACCTCACAACTATGCCATTGTTGACGAGGTAGACTCTGTACTTATTGACGACGCCCGTACACCACTCATCATCAGTGGACCTATACCAAAAGGTGATATTCAACTATTCGATGAGCTGAAACCTGCAGTTGAAAAGCTGATGACCGCTCAAAGAAATTTGGTGAATAAACTCATTGCCGATGCCAAAAACAGCATAAAATCTGGCAAAAAAGATGAAGGCGCCCTGCTCTTGCTCAAAGCATACAAAGGATTGCCTAAAAACTCTGCACTCATCAAATTCCTCAGCGAAGAGGGCATGAAAGCACTTTTGCTAAAAACCGAAGATATATACTTGGCCGACAATGCCAAACGAATGCCCGAAGTTACAGAGCACCTCTATTTTGTGATAGATGAAAAACATAGATCTGTTGAACTAACCGACAAAGGTACTGACCTCATCTCTACCGGATACTCTGATTCGAGCTTCTTTATTCTACCTGATATTGGCAGCGAAGTAGCCGAAATAGAAAAATCCAACCTTCCTCAGAATGAAAGACTACAAGTAAAGGACCAACTACTGGCCGACTATGCTGTAAAATCTGAGCGTCTGCACACCATTCATCAATTGCTCAAAGCCTACGCTCTTTTCGAGAAAGACGTGGATTATGTGGTAATGGACAATAAGGTAAAAATTGTAGACGAACAAACCGGACGTATACTCGAAGGCCGCAGATACTCCGACGGGCTGCACCAGGCAATAGAAGCCAAAGAACGTGTAAAAGTGGAAGCTGCTACACAGACTTTTGCCACCATTACCTTGCAGAACTATTTCCGCATGTACAACAAACTGGCTGGTATGACCGGTACTGCCGAAACCGAAGCAGGTGAGTTCTGGGATATTTACAAACTCGACGTGGTGGTTATTCCTACCAACAGAGCCATCGCCCGCGACGATAGAGAAGACCTTATATATAAAACACGGCGCGAAAAATACAATGCCGTTATTGATCAGATACAAGAACTGGTGCAGCAAGGCCGCCCGGTTCTGGTAGGTACCACGTCTGTAGAAATATCGGAACTGCTTAGCCGTATGCTTACACGCAAAGGCATAAAACACAGTGTACTGAATGCAAAACTGCACCAACGTGAGGCCGATATTGTGGCCGATGCAGGTAAATCAAGTATTGTGACCATTGCTACTAACATGGCAGGTAGGGGTACCGACATCAAGTTGAGTGCCGAAGTGAAAAAAGCAGGAGGTTTGGCCATCATAGGTACCGAGAGGCACGAATCGCGAAGGGTAGACAGACAGCTCAGAGGACGTGCCGGACGACAAGGCGACCCGGGTTCTTCCCAGTTCTTCGTCTCGCTCGAAGATGACCTCATGCGCATGTTTGGTTCTGAACGTATAGCCGGCATCATGGATCGCATAGGCCTCAAAGATGGAGAGGTGATACAGCACTCTATGATTACTAAATCTATAGAACGCGCCCAGAAAAAAGTGGAAGAAAATAACTTTGGTATTCGTAAAAGATTGCTCGAGTACGACGACGTGATGAACTCACAACGTGAGGTAATATATACCCGCCGCCGAAATGCACTCAATGGTGATAAAATAAGTATCGATATTTCGAATATGATGGTAGACGTATGCCAAAGCATAGTAGACTCACATCATGGTAATTCTTCATTTGAAGAGTATCAGCTTGATCTCATCAGAATGCTTTCTATTGACTCACCCATAGATCAGCGCGACTACGCCAAAATGAGCAATGAAGATATCACCGAAAGGCTCAGCCAGGAAGTACACGAACGATATAAACGCAAAATTCAGGCTATAGCCGAAGAGTCAATGCCCGTTATCAGGTCTGTTTACGAAAAACAGTCGCACCAATACGATAATATCCTTATCCCATTCACCGATGGAGTTCGGATATACAATATCGTTGTAAATCTGAAAAAAGCGTATGAAACCGGTGCTAAAGAAGTGGTTCGCGCATTTGAGAAAGCCCTGGTATTGCTTACCATCGATGATGCATGGAAAGAACACCTGCGTGAAATGGACGACTTGAAGCAGTCGGTTCAAAATGCTGCATACGAGCAGAAAGACCCATTGCTTATTTACAAATTCGAAGCATATGAACTTTTTAGAAATATGCTCGACCGCATAAATAAGTCTATCGTTTCGCTATTGCTCAAATCACGTATTCACTCCAAAAATCCGGAAGAAGTAAAATCTGCTCGTCAAATTCCAAAACTTGATATGAGCAAATACAAAACCCGTAAAGACGAGTTTGAAACACGCCAGCGCCAGCAACTTCCCGATGAGGGAAACCAGCAACAGGGACAACCGCCACGCGAGCAACAAAAAATTGCACCGGTGAGGGTTGAACCCAAAGTGGGTAGAAACGATGACTGCCCATGTGGTAGCGGCAAAAAATACAAACATTGCCACGGCAAAGATATCGTTTGATTTTTTTACATTTATTTGCGAAAGAGGCTGTATACTTGATGTACAGCCTCTTTCATTTTATGAAGATGATGCTTTTGATTGGAAGTAAATATTTTTTGCAAGTTTCTAAAGCGATGTGAGGTAGAGAAAGATGAAGCTTTCGGTATTAGAATTAACGCATGCTAATAAAGCAATTACGCCAGGTGGAAGCTTACCATTTTTTTAAAAAAATTATACTAAAAGGTAAGCAGTCTCATCTTATTGCTACTTCTAAGAAAAACAATCCATCAAATAACGTCTCATTTTTTAGGTTATTTATCAAATTTCAGGGACAAAGTATTGATATTCATCTGACTTCATTTTTACATAAAAGTATATATCAAATAATGCAGGCAGATCTCTTGCTCTGACGCTTGAGAAGTTCAGATATCATTTTGTGGAGAACCTTTTATATCTTAGGCTTGGAAAAATGTAAGAGATAACCTTGATAAATAGTACTAAAATGAACCACTCTTTCTTAGAAAATAAGATAAAACTTGGTTTCTTGCCTACTCCATTGCACAACCTGCCACGCTTACAAAGCAAAATGGGTAAGTATAATTTTTATGTCAAACGCGACGACCTTACCGGCTTGGCCGGCGGAGGCAACAAAACCCGTAAGCTGGAATACTTGCTTGCTGAGGCCATAGCTATGGGGGCAGATACCATCATCACTGCGGGAGCGCAACAGTCTAACCACTGCCGCCAGACTGCCGCTGCTTGCGCCCAATGGGGACTTAGCTGCCATCTGCTGCTTGGGGGCAACAAACCTCATAGTTATAACGGAAATTTGCTGCTCTCGCACATGCTTGGCGCTCATATACATTTTACAGGTGAGCACCGCAAAGGCGAAGACTTACAATTGCTGAAAAGCCAACTCGAAGCTGATGGTAAAAAATGCTACATTGTACCCTATGGAGGATCCAATTTTACGGGCATGCTTGGCTACGTGAATGCCATGTTTGAACTGAAAGAACAAATCGAGGATCAGAATATTACTATCGATTACATATTCTTCGCATCGAGCTCAGGAGGCACACAAGCCGGCATAGCTTTTGGAAATGC
>JAIFMY010000180.1 GCA_020048155.1 Bacteroidota bacterium | reverse complement strand
TTGGAAGGCATGTATTTAATATTTATTCTGTAGTCTTTGCATTAAATTTATCATACCAATTTAAAAGAAATATGTGGTTTAAGTACCTTTGTGGTATGTTAAAAAAAATATTATGGCTCGTAAATATGATTTTCTTGTAATTGGATCCGGTTTGGCTGGTCTGAGTTTTGCTCTGAAAGTGGCCGAACACGGAACAGTAGCATTGGTAAGTAAGACTAAAATTAGCGAATCGAATACATGGTATGCTCAGGGCGGAATTGCTGCAGTTACATCTTTCCCAGATTCATATGAGAAACACATAAACGATACGCTTGATTGCGGCGATGGGCTGTGCGACATTGAAACCGTTGAAATGGTTGTTTCTGAAGCTCCTAAGCAAATAAGTGAGCTGCTCAAATGGGGAATGCGTTTCGATACTACCCCTGATGGAACTTTTGATTTAGCTCGCGAAGGTGGCCATTCGGAGTACAGGGTTTTGCACCACAAAGACCGCACTGGAACCGAAATCATGCGTGCTCTGATAGAAGAAGCTCGCAACCACAAGAATATTCACTTACTCGACCATCATTTTGCTATCGATCTTATCACACAACACCATTTGGGTAGCACTGTTACCCGACAGATGGACAACATTGAATGTTATGGTGCTTATGTTTTGGATGTTCATAGAAATGAGATTTCTACTATGCTTTCCCGGGTTACTTTTATAGCTACCGGCGGTATTGGCAATATTTACCAGACTACTACTAATCCTGTAATAGCTACAGGCGATGGCGTTTCTATGGTTTATCGCGCCAAGGGTTTGGTTGAGAATATGGAGTTTGTTCAGTTTCATCCCACTGCACTTTATAATCCCGGTGAGAGGCCTTCTTTTCTCATTACCGAAGCACTGCGCGGACATGGTGCCATACTGCGTACCAACGACGGGAAAGAATTTATGCATAAATATGATAAGCGACATTCTCTTGCACCACGTGATATAGTAGCGCGCGCAATAGACACTGAAATAAAACTCAGGGGCGAGGATCATGTGCTTTTGGATGCTACGCATCTCGAACCCGAAAATCTCATCGCACATTTTCCTACCATTCATGAGAAATGCATGACCCTTGGCATAGACATGCGTAAGCAACCTATACCGGTAGTGCCTGCTGCACATTACTTATGTGGTGGCATACGGGTGGATAAAAATGCACAAACCAGCATAAAACGTCTATATGCGGGTGGTGAAGCTACATACACAGGCTTGCATGGTGCCAATCGGTTGGCTTCTAACTCACTTCTTGAGGCCATTGTATATGCCGACAGAGGAGCTACACATGCATTGGAAAATTTCAGAAGCTTCACTTTCAATGAGGTTATTCCTGCATGGAACGATGAAGGGACACGCTTGCCCGAGGAAATGATTCTGATTACCCAGGAGTTCAAGGAGCTTCAGGCCATTATGACCAACTACGTAGGCATTGTGCGAAGCAACCTTCGTTTGAAAAGGGCTTTTGAGCGTCTGGAAATCATATATCGTGAAACTGAGGAATTGTACGAGAAATCTGTGGTCAGTACCCAGCTATGTGAACTTCGAAATGCTATAAATGTGGCTTATTTGGTCATAAAAATGGCTCGTCGGCGCAAGGAAAGCAGAGGATTGCATTACACCCTCGATTTTCCGAACAAAAACCGCATTGTCTGATTTTCCATGCTTATTTGTATATTTGCACCCTAAATTTATTATTCATGGTTTTAGTAGAACAATTTAAAGAATTATTAGAGCGCCGGGATGCCTTGAGGAGGCATCTTTGACATTGATCGCAAGCAAATAGAACTGGATAACGAGGTTGAAAAGACTCAGGTACCCGGATTTTGGGATGTCCCCGAGGAGGCTGAGAAACAAATGAAAAAAATTGCCTCTATCAGACAATGGACTGATACTTTCAAAAAAGTGGATGCTTTGGTTGAAGACCTTCAGGTTCTCATAGAGTTTTACGAAATGGGTGAAGCCAAAGAAGATGAAGTGGATGTACAGTATAATTTTGTACTCTCTGAAATTGGTAAACTGGAATTCAAAAATATGTTGCGCCGCGAGGAAGACCGCCTTGGTTGCATCCTCAAAATAAATTCGGGTGCCGGTGGTACCGAAAGCCAGGATTGGGCTGAAATGCTCATGCGTATGTATCTGCGCTACTGCGAGAGAAACAAATATCAGGTGCGGGAGAGCAACTTTCTGGCTGGCGATGAAGCGGGTATAAAAACCGTAACGCTCGAAGTGGAAGGCGATTTTGCATACGGTTATCTTAAAAGTGAAAACGGTGTGCATCGTCTTGTTCGTATCTCACCTTACAATGCACAAGGAAAGCGCCAGACTTCTTTTGCCTCGGTGTTTGTAACACCTTTGGTCGACGATACCATTGATATTGTGGTCAATCCGGGCGATATCTCATGGGACACATTTCGCTCAAGTGGAGCCGGCGGACAAAATGTAAATAAGGTGGAAACGGGCGTCAGGCTGAAGCACGCACCCTCTGGCATAGTCATAGAGAATACCGAGACCCGATCGCAGCTTAAAAACAAGGAAAATGCCATCAGATTGCTCAAATCGCAGTTGTATGAGCTTGAGCTGAAGCGCAGGGAAGAGGAGAAAATGAAAATTGAAAGCCAAAAGAAAAAAATAGAGTGGGGCTCTCAAATTCGTAGTTATGTGTTGCATCCGTATAAACTGATAAAGGATCATAGAACCGACTACGAAACATCTAACGTTCTGGCTGTTTTGGATGGTGAACTCGATGATTTCATAAAAACGTACCTGATGGAGTATGGAGGCGAGGCCTAGTTGCTTGCTTACATTTCTCCACTCATTGTATACAAAACACTTTCTCTAAAAAAAAACAACCCGAAAGTTCAAGACCTTCGGGTTGTTGTTTATATGCGTTTTCTGTTTATGCGAAAACTGTGTTTAGAGCTTACTGAATGTTGGCTTTCTGCATGGTTTGGGTAAACATGCTTTCTATCTCGGTTTTCAGTTGCTCGTCGTTCAGTGTACCTGCTACACGCATTATTTCAGATGCCATGGCCATTGCGCGTTCTTTTTCTTCACCTACTTTGTTCGAAAGTCTTTCAGAAAGAGACAAATAGTAATCCATATCGGTGTTTATATTCGAAGCCAGTGTCTTCAATATCTGTGCACCTTTTTCTTTTTGCCCTACCTGATAGTACAATTCACATATTTTTATATTGAAATAGTTGTAAGGTACAGTTTCGTTGGGCAAATATTCTTCGCATTTGTCAAGCACTTCTATTGCTTTATCGTTTTTACCTTCGGCCACCAATGCTTCTGCGAGTCTGCTAAAACCACTGCGCAGGTTCATAAACATACGTAGGTTGTTTTCGTCCCAGTATACGTTTTTGTCCTTCATATTATCGAGCCTGAATTTGTTCATCAGGTTGTCGTAAAGTATGTCGGTGTTTACGCGTCCGGTCCCACGGTTGTTCTCAGGTCTGATAGGCACTACCCTGTAAGCAAGCCCTTCGAGTTGGAAATAGGCATCGAGCTGCAGATAATTGTCGGGACCTACGGTGGTCGCAAAATATATTGGGCGTTCCCAGTTGTTCGTAGCCAGCAAATCAAGCACCATCAGGTCGTTTTTGCGCAACATGCTCTGGCGCAAAGTCCATGTGATAGGAGATATTTTATCTGCATCTTTTTCAGCTACAGTGCCATTATCTACCAGTTTCTTTCTGTCAACCGGAATAGTAAGTTTGCGTGATGGCATGAAGTTGTGTAAATTTCCATCCTGCAATGATATTTTGGCGTACCTGGCAGTGTCTACCAAAAAGCTCATGGCAGTTTTCAACGAAAGTGGTTCAGTACTAATGCGTGAAATAAGCTTTGCAGTTGCGTCTTTTACTTTTGTCAAATTTTCGGCATTGTAACCAAATTTATCGGCATTTGTTTTCTGGCTGAGTCTGTTCAGGAACATATACAATTGCTCAGGGCCAAAATTATCTTTGCTGGTATTCAATTTGCTCCAATCACTTGCAGCCAGTTCCGGGAATTTTGATCCGCTAACATTTTGCAACATTACACTATAGAGCGAATCGTATGCCGCTACGTATTTCGATTTATTGTTTTTAAATTTTTCGTTGATGAATAGGTTGGGTTGTTCGTTTATGTACAAAAACTCACGCTGTCCTCTCAGATATTGGTCTTTTGTAAGATTAAACGGTACTGGTTCAGATTCATAAGCCTTCTGTTTCATTTGGTCTATATACCAATCGGTATTCAGATAGCTCAGGTTTATAACCCTTACATCGCGGCGTATTCCTTCTACTTCTTGTGCGTACCAAAGCGGGAAAGTATCGTTATCTCCATTGGTGAAAAGAATGGCATTAGGGGCGCAAGAATTGAGGTAGTTGTAAGCAAAATCACGTGCAGTGTACCTACCGGAGCGGTCATGGTCGTCCCAGTTTTCGGCTGCCAATATTACCGGCGATGCCAATAATGAAACTGCTGTAACTGTTGCCAATGCTATCCGGGCTGGAATGTATTTTTTTACCAATTCGAAAAGTAATAATACACCAAAACCTATAAAAATACTGAATGCATAGAAAGAGCCTGAAAACGCATAATCGCGCTCTCTGGGCTGATACGGTGGCTGGTTGAGATAAACTATGATGGCTATACCGGTCATGAAAAACAACAGCATTACCACCCAGAACGATTGCTTGCTTTTCTGATACAAGTAATACATACCCAATAGACCTAGCAATAATGGCAAGAAGTAGTATGTATTGCGTCCTGCATTGTTTTTCGATTCATGCGGCATTTTGTCTTGTGTTCCCAAGCGAAGATTGTCTAAAAACGAGATACCACTTATCCAGTTTCCGAATACAATTTCTCCTTGTCCTTGTATGTCGTTCTGGCGGCCTGCAAAGTTCCACATGAAATATCTCATGTACATATGCATGAACTGGTAGCTCATGAAAAATTGCAGATTCTGTCCAAACGATGGTTTATCTTTTGGGTTTGAATGGTCGTATTGAGTCTGACCAAATTGGTCAACCACAGGTTGGTTGTCTTGTCCTATTTTGGTGTTAAAGAACTCACCTTCACTTGTTCCAAGCCATTCCATGTAACCTCTAATATGAGGTGGGCTTTCTTGGTCGCTGTACATACGTGGGAATATAGTCATCCATTGTGCATCGTATATACGCTCAATGTTATGATCTATTACCACATATTTTTCGTCTTTCTGCATGTATACCGGCTTGGTTTCGTTGTAACCTGTTACAGGAGAATTAAAGTATTGTCCGTATACCAATGGGCGGTCGCCGTATTGTTCACGGTTGAGGTATGAAAGTAAGTCGAAAGGATTATCTGGATTGTTCTGATTCATTGGTGTCTTGGCATTGGCACGGATGATAATAAGAGCAAATGATGAATAGCCAATCAGTATTACCGCAAATGAGACGGTAATCAGGTTTAAGATTACCTTTCCTTTTTTGTGCGAGTACCAAATACCAAAAACAACGAGGCCTACCAAAAGCAATAGGTACACTGTGGTTCCAGTATAATAAGGCATTCCGAAAGAATTGGTGAACATGAGTTCGAAAGAAGATGCTAGACTTGGCACACCCGGTATGATACCATATTGTACTACTACCAAAAGCACTAGTGAAATCAGACCTGTATATATGACTCCCTGTAAGGATACTTTGTAGCGTTTGAAATAATAAATATATACTATGGCAGGAATAGCGAGTAAGTTCAGAAGGTGGACACCTATGCTAAGTCCCATCATATAAGCTATGAAAATAATCCAGCGCTCACTATAAGGCTTGTCTGCTGCCGATTCCCATTTTAAGATGGCCCAGAAAACTATTGCAGTAAAAAAAGATGAAAGTGCATATACTTCGCCTTCAACTGCTGAAAACCAGAAACTGTCTGAAAATGTATAGGTCAATGCGCCAAGCAAGCCTGCTGCCATTATCAGAAAAGTTTGCATACTATCTGGTTCGTTTTTGTCTTTAACTACCACTTTTTTGGCTATATGTGTGATGGTCCAGAATAGGAACAAGATGGTGAAAGCACTGGCCATGCCTGAAAGCAGGTTTATCATGTATGCTACCTGTGTAACATCTCCAAATGCAAACAAGGAGAAAAATCTACCCAATAACATAAAAAATGGTGCTCCCGGAGGGTGGCCTACCTCCAATTTAAATGCCGAGGTGATAAATTCTCCACAATCCCAAAAACTCGCTGTAGGCTCTAATGTAAGTATATAGGTTACAGCAGCTACAAGGAATGTAAACCAACCGGTCAGGTTGTTTAGCAATGCATATTTCTTCATTGTATAAGCTTATTTACGTAATTATTTTCAGTCGGCTAAAGTAATGCATTTTTGCAAAATTCTTTAATTTCTTCATGTTTAAATGGTTAATAATTCTTTATGAATTGTTAGACCTCGATGCATTATAGTTTTCCTCATATACTGAATATTAGTGAAATAATTACTCCAATATGTGCCCATTTTTATTCACAAAAGATATGAATTACAAAGTTTTTATATATTTACACGAACCTTTGATAACTCCAAATGATTATGCCAGAAAAAAATTCGATTCAGTACTTGAACCAGCAAATAGAAGCGGCTTTGCTTGCAGGTGGCCAGGATAAGATAAATGCGCATCATAAAAAGGGCAGGCTTACTGCCCGAGAGCGGGTTGACCTACTCATGGATGAGGGCAGTTTTCAGGAACTCGGGCAACTTGTTATGCACCGCTCACGCGATTTTGGCCTCGACAAAATGGTTTTCCCCGGCGATGGGGTAGTATCTGGTTATGGCACAATAAACGGACGGCTGGTTTATGTCTTTTCTCAGGATTTTACGGTATTGGGTGGTAGCCTTTCGGAAGCACATGCCGAGAAAATTGTGAAAATAATGGATTTAGCGATGAAAAACGGCGCTCCCGTAATAGGTCTCAACGATAGTGGTGGAGCTCGTATACAGGAAGGTGTGGTTTCGCTGGCCGGATATGCCGATATTTTTTACCGAAATACGCTTGCCAGTGGCGTAATACCTCAGATAAGTGCCATACTTGGGCCATGTGCCGGGGGCGCTGTTTACTCTCCCGCCATTACCGATTTCAACATCATGGTAGAACAGTCATCATACATGTTTGTTACGGGCCCCAATGTGGTAAAAACCGTTACGCACGAAGAGATTACCTCCGAAGAGCTCGGTGGTGCACACAGCCACGCCTCCAAATCCGGTGTAGCTCATTTTACAGTACCTACTGAAATAGAGGCCATACAAGCTATTAAGACGTTGCTTTCTTACCTACCTCAGAATTGCGAAGAAATTCCTCATAGCTTACCATATTCTTTGGGCAACGAATTGAGACCTCAGCTCAATACACTCATTCCTGAAAACC
>JAIFMY010000162.1 GCA_020048155.1 Bacteroidota bacterium | reverse complement strand
AAAAAAGATAATCGGGGACTGACAATTTGTTGTCCTCCCGGTCAGAAAATCCATCGATACGAACAATTAAATCAGTACCGCGATTTGTCTTCTGTGTTGGATGTGGCTTGTCCAAGCATTCAAATAATCCTCCATTCAGAAATGGAATATTCTCAAAATATTTCAATGCTTCTTCAGGATTCCAAAAAAGACTTTTGTACCTATAAACGTTGGTAATATTATATTGATCTCCATCACGTCGAAAAGCTCGTTTTCCCATTTCCTGGTTAAGTGTGGCAAAAAAGAGATTTTGAAGAATAGCTTTATAGTAAGTGCTTCCGGTCTTATCAGTGAATTTGAGAATATTCTTAAGTTGCTCTTTGTCAAACAATTCATCCGGAATCAATACTTTTTGTTTTAAGAACCAAACAAATATTAATCGAGTAATCAGTCGTATGGTAGATGTAGCATTGCGTACTTCGTCGTTCTGTTCAAAATCGTTGGGAAATTTAACAATATGCAATGCCCAGAAATACCAGTTTGACAATTCACTGTAAAACTCCTTGGTTAGGGCTTCAACTGAAAATGCCTCAATCACATCTTTTATAGAATGAGGGTTGTGCAGCTTTTTTGCAGCCAAATTGCTTATACGTTGAACGGCTGTACCACAATAAGGAGTTCCTAAAACATAGGTATAGCGTTTTGGATGCGTTTCAATTTTATAGAGGTTCCCCGATTCATCGAATTCGGTATGTTTTGCAATAAAAGTAAAGCGATACTCAGGTTGGCTTTGAGAATAAAAGAAAACCAAAGCACCATGTATAATATTCTGGTCTATATGTTTTGTAGCTATATCCCGCAATCCCTTTCTATTATTGCGGATGTTAATATTATCGGCAACCTCTACTTCAAAGATAGCAATACTCTTATAATCTGTAAGTTCAATACGTCCGATTTGAGCCCCATGAATCACAGAATCAACTTCCATAAACACATCTTGTGACCTGGCGAAAATATCAACTTTTGGAAATACAAAATTTAGTACATCAAGCCAAGGTTTTCGTTGGTATGGGTTTTGAAATATTTGTTTTAATTCCGTTTGTGTCATCATAAAAACTTACAATTAGCGGTGTGGTTAACCTATAAAACTTTCAGAAATGATAATCTCAGGGTTCATTATTTTAGTATATTTTACCAAACCTTTTTCTGGCATTTCCTCTTCTTCCGTTTGTATGGGATATGATTTGATTATCTCAATAATTCGAGCTAAAAGCAAAACAGGTTTAATAGGAGCTTTTTTAACCGCAGTTTGTAATTTATTTACATCACGTTGCAAGTTTTGGAATTTGCCTTTTCTAATGGCTTCCTTTGCCAATAGAATCAGCTGTTTTTCTTCGATGTTGGTAAAAGGTAGGTTAATAAATGCATCGAGGTAAGCAAGTGCTTTTTTTTCATTAGGGCCCTGTGTTGCATCTACTTTTTTATCACGTGCTTTTTCTTTTTCTGCTTGTTCTGTAAAGTGTGCAATTGCAAATTTAACTTGCTCATGATGATTTTCATGAAGTGGTACTCCTTTTTCGCTTTCATTCGTTTCAAACTGTTTCACAGTTTCAAGAAAAGTCAATTCCTCTATTTCATTATTGTTATTTATATAAAGAAAAGCATCACGACGGGCATTACGAATAAAACAAAGGGTTCCGTTTTTAAGTATTTTACTTTTACGTCCTACTCTGGCACGCAGAGGCATATTTTTAATTTGTTTAAACCGCTCAGGATACTTCTCTTTAAACTCACGAATTTTCATCAGATATGCCAACTTTTCATCTTTCTCTTCTTCAACGCTTTGATCAAAAATACCAAAAGATTGAGTTTCTTCATCAGGTGAATATATCTGGCTGTCTTCGCCTAAAGCGGAGTGAAATGCTTGCAGTTTCATTATTGCCTTTTTCTCTAACTCAATATCGTTGTTGACCTTAGCAGTTGGAAAAAAATTATATATAAGTACTTCGTTTGCTTTTGAACCAATACGGTTAACCCTACCAATTCTCTGCATAAGCCGAGTTGAGTTCCATGGAGTATCGTAGTTTATCACAATGTTTGCCCTGTGAAGGTTTATACCTTCGGCCAATACCTCGGTCGAGATAACAATATCGAAATCGTTCTGTTGTTCCGCTTCGGGAATATTTGCATCGAAATTAGCCCTAATAACAGGCATTTTGTCTTTTCGATTGCTGCTATCAACTGATAAAAGACGATATTTGATTCTATCTTTAAGTTTATCAAACAAATAAGAGGTTGTTTCTTTGCTTTCAGAGAAAACTACTAATTTTTGCTCCGGGTTTTTGGATTTCAAGAACAATTGCTTATTGATGTACTCAACAAATGTATCTAGTTTAGGATCATCCGTAATATCTTTCCAGTTTTCTTCAAGCTCACAAAGTATTTTATAATCACTAAACAGTCCATCTTTAAATCCATCTACAAAATCATCAGGTTCACAAATTTCAATTGTAGGATCTTCATGGGCTTTTTGAAGGATAATATCTAGTAACTCTTCTTCTCTACCCTCATTTATAAATTGGTTAACCGGTAAATTAGGGGCAATATAAATTTTACCATTTTCAAACATGGTTACCATAGCTCTTGTTGATTCTTTAAAGCGAGTCAACGATTGTTTAAAAGCGTAGAAACTACTGTCGATGCGTTTAACCAACAATATTTTCATGATTTTTGCCAATTGTTCTGAAAGTAAGTCAGGTTGTTGATATTTACTTTTTTTATGTGCTTTTAAATTGCCGATAGCCCTATAGCGATTGTATGATAGTCCTTTAGCTCCACCCTTTAGGTATGAAAGGGTTTTGTCATACAATTCATCTAAATGTGGTTCAAGTTCGTAATAAATCTTCTCTGGTTTTTTGACAGAAGGAAATTTGATCCCCTGTTGTGCTAAATCTGTTGCATATAATGCATGGGCTTCAAGGTCGGTACGAGTACGTCTAACTGTAAGAGGTTCAATTACTTTAATCCTAATTCTCTCGTAAATTTTCTTTACAGCTTCAGTAACTATCTTTAAATCTTTTTCACTTTTTAACTTTTTGTATACGTCAATTTGCTGGCGAAAGAAATGTTGAAGATTTCCAGTTTCGAGTGTTGAATTCTTGCTATCCTGAAACAAGTAAACCAAGTTTGCGATATCTTCAGGTCGGTTATTTAAAGGAGTTGCAGAAACCAATATAACCTTCTTTGCAACATTCGTTCCATCAGGCAAAATATTGCGAGTATTTGATTTGCAAATCTTTTGAAGCTCGTTATACATACCTGCGGTATCTGTCCTGAATTTATGCGCCTCATCCACAATTACTAAATCGTACTTAACTGGATTGTTTATTTTATGCAGACTACCATTTGTAACTATTTCAACATTATCAAGTTGAAATTTATCAATAGTTTCAAACCAGTTTTCTTTTAATGCAGGAGGTACAATAATTAAAGTTCGGGAACGATACGTTGGAAAACCATTACTATAAAAAAATTTTTTGGCAATCAGCGTTGAAACGATGGTTTTACCAAGTCCTACAACATCAGCTAGAAAAAAACCATTGTGCTTCATCATTTTTGAATAACCATCGTTTACTGCATCAATCTGATATGAAAGCCTTTTGAACCCTTTCGGTAAATCGGTAACTGAATTGGGATCGAAATCGATACTTTTTCCAAAGTATTCAATCAAGAATTTGAAATAAACCTCAAAGGGTGTAAATGAATCGTTGAGATATGTTTCTTTCTTTAATCTATCAATAAATTCTTCAGCAATAGGCACTGATTCATGCCATAACCGTTCGAATGTTTCAGTAGCAAATTCAATATCAGTATTATCACGTAATTCAACATTAAATTCAAAATTATGTGAAAGGCCAGCATCAGTTAAGTTGCTCGAACCAGTTATTACAGAACCGTAACCATGGTCATGTTTTTCTTTCTCACGGAAAATATAAATTTTGGCGTGGATATTCTGCTTAGGATGAATTCGGATTTGAAGTTTCTGGGATATAATGTCAGAAATTAATTGCATCATACCGTCTTCAACCTCCTTATCATATTCGGCATCTTGAATATTCTTTTTAATATCATTGTAAAAATCTTCTTGGGCTTTTGTTTCATCAATCTGAAAAAGCAAACCTTGCTGCTGAGCTTTGAAGATTAGATTATCTATATTAATCCCAACTAGAACCCTGATTTCTTCAGTTTTAGTTATAAACTTTCTTATCCTGAAATAACCTGATGCCCTGAAATAACCAACCAAAGCATCAAAAAAATGGATATTTCTGTGCTTGAATATACCCTCAATTTTATTAATCAGAGTATTAGTATCTTCATTTGTAAAAAACTTAGTCGACATCTATTATAATTTACTCATTACCATGTTTAAAGCTTCTTTAAGTATAGGATGATCTGGGTAATCGAATAGCATTTCTCAGAAAAATTTTTTACTTGCAATTCTCTAAAACCTATTGCTAATAATTCAGATAACCCTTTAATCATATCAATATTTACTTGTCGTTCGCCCAATTCAATTTTTGAATGAATCCTCATATCTAAATTTAACTTTTGTGCTACAATCCTTAGAAGGTTGCCCTTTTCTACTCTTTTTCCTTTATATATGATCCTAATTCAACATTTTTCAATTTGAGGTGATTAATTAGACAAAGTAGTCAAATATAAGAATAAAAAAAATTAAAAGGCAAGAACAAATAAATCAGTTTTCATAGAATATGCAAAGTTTATATATAAGTATGGAATATGTAAAATATGACCTCAGTCCAGCTCCCCTAAATATCTAATAAATCATTGAAATAGATATAGGTAAAAAACAAAAGAGCCGGCATAAACCGGCTCTTTTAGGGGAATGTGTATAAAGAATTTTATGTTTGTTATTTTACTTCTTCAAAGTCCACGTCGGTTACTTCGTCGCCACCTTTTTTGCCGCCCGCATTTGGGTTGCCGGCATTCGGGTTCTTGAAGTTAGCATCCTGGAAGTCAGGACCAGCCTGATTCTGAGTATTGTTGTACATTTCCTGCGAAGCAGCTTGGAAAACCTGGTTCAACTCTGCGCTGGCCTGGTCTATCGAAGGTAGATCCTGGCGTTGGTGAGCATCTTTCAGTTTTTTGAGGGCTTCTTCTATTGGGCCTTTTTTGTCAACCGGTAGTTTATCGCCAAACTCTTTCAGTTGTTTTTCGGTTTGGAAAATAAGGCTGTCGGCACCATTCAGTTTGTCGATACGCTCTTTGGCAATACGGTCGGTTTCGGCATTAGCAGTAGCCTCGTGTTTCATGCGCTCAATTTCCTCCTGGGTAAGACCTGATGAAGCTGAGATACGAATACTTTGCTCTTTTCCGGTAGCTTTGTCGCGGGCCGAAACGTGCAGAATACCGTTGGCGTCGATGTCGAAAGTAACTTCGACCTGAGGCACACCGCGTGGGGCAGGTGGAATACCATCGAGGTGGAAACGACCTATGGTTTTATTGTCGCGGGCCATAGGGCGCTCGCCTTGTATCACGTGTATTTCAACCGAAGGTTGGCTATCGGCGGCAGTGGTAAACACTTCCGATTTTTTCACAGGAATGGTAGTATTGCTTTCTATGAGCTTGGTCATAACGCCACCCATGGTTTCTATACCCAATGAGAGTGGAGTCACGTCGAGCAGCAGAATGTCTTTTACCTCGCCGGTGAGTACAGCGCCTTGTATGGCAGCACCTACGGCCACAACCTCGTCGGGATTCACACCTTTTGAAGGCACTTTGCCGAAGAAATCTTCAACCAGTTTCTGAATGGCCGGTATACGGGTAGAACCACCCACGAGTATCACCTCGTCTATATCTTTGGCAGTTAGCTGGGCATCCTTGAGTGCTAAGCGGCAAGGCTCAAGGGTACGTTGGAAAAGTACATCAGAAAGTTGCTCAAATTTGGCACGTGAAAGGGTGCGAACCAAGTGCTTAGGCACACCATCTACGGGCATAATGTAAGGCAGGTTTATTTCGGTGCTGGTAGAGCTCGAAAGTTCAATTTTGGCTTTCTCAGCAGCTTCTTTGAGGCGCTGAAGGGCCATAGGGTCTTTTCTAAGATCCAGACCTTCGTCGTTTTTAAATTCATTTGCCAACCAGTCGATTATGATTTGGTCAAAATCGTCGCCACCGAGATGGGTATCGCCATTGGTAGATTTTACTTCAAATACACCTTCGCCAAGTTCCAACACTGAAATATCGAATGTACCACCACCAAGGTCGAACACAGCAATTTTCATATCGTGGTTCTTCTTATCCAAACCATAAGCCAGCGCAGCAGCAGTAGGCTCGTTTATAATACGGCGAACTTTCAGACCTGCAATCTCACCGGCTTCTTTGGTAGCCTGACGCTGAGCATCGTTGAAGTATGCAGGAACAGTGATAACTGCTTCGGTAATTTCCTGACCTAGATAGTCTTCGGCAGTTTTTTTCATTTTCTGCAGTATCATGGCAGAAATTTCCTGAGGTGTGTACTGTCTGTCGTCAATTTTCACACGAGGAGTATTGTTTTCGCCACGCACTACGGTATATGGTACGCGTCCAATTTCCATCGAAACCTTGTCATAAGACTCGCCCATGAAACGTTTGATAGAAGAGATGGTTTTTGTGGGGTTGGTTATGGCCTGACGTTTGGCAGGATCGCCCACTTTACGCTCGCCATTTGTAAGAAATCCCACTACTGAAGGGGTTGTGCGTTTGCCTTCGCTGTTTGCTATGACAACGGGCTCGCTACCTTCCAACACCGAAACACAAGAGTTCGTTGTTCCTAAGTCGATACCAATTATTTTTCCCATGATATTTTTGAGTTTTGTAAGTTTCTATTTTTCAATTTTGCATACAAATAGTCAATCATTGTGCCAGTGAATTTAATTTTTCGGGCAGATGAATTATAAACGTCTGTATATCTGGATATTCAAATATTTATACAAAAATTGGCTGACAAATGCATACTGACAAGGGTGCTGGAATGGCAGCAGAAATGGCTTGATTTAGTGTCAAAAATCAATTTTTATCTGTCATATCGTCAGTTTTGACAGTAACTACCCTTGCGCCTATACTCCCATCGTGCAGGCGAATGTTCAAATAGTCCCCTTCGTGAAGTGATGAAGCACTTTTGAGCAATTTATTTTCGTGCAAAACCATTGCGTAGCCTTTTTTCAATATATTTTCGGGTGAAAAAGATTCCACTCTCATTTGCAAATCGGCGATGCTATGTGTGTGGTGGGTCAAGGCTTTTGCAGAACCCGATTTCAGTTTATCTGAATACTTTTCGAATTTGAATTTATGGGCAAACAAGATTTCTTTTGATTTCTGGCTAAGCAGTTGGCCGGTATGCTGTAGTGTGTATCTGTTTTCCTGAATCTGAGCCCTGGCCGCGGCTATAACAGACAAGCTATGGCTAAGTACGAGTGATTGCTGATTGCGGATATTCTGAAGCTGCAGCTGGCTCAGGCTTATGGCCAATTGCTGAAGCTGCTGTTTTTGGGATTGAAAATAAGAGGAAGCAAAATCTTCAATTTCTTGAGTAAAATAAAGCAAAGATTCGTACACCGCACCCGCTTTTTCAATTACAAATTCGGCCACTGCGGTGGGTGTTTTGAGCGAAGTGTGGGCCACCAAATCGAGTACACTGGTATCGCGCTCGTGTCCGATACCGGCAATAACGGGCAACGGAAACTGTGCAGCGTAAGAAGCCACCAGGTAACTATCGAACGATACCAAATCGGATTTGGATCCGCCACCACGAATCACCACCACAGCATCAAAATCGTCTACTTCTTCGTAAATGGCTTCAAATGCAGAAGCTATGCTTTGCGGGCTGTTGTCGCCCTGCATAAAAGCGGTAAAAAGCCGAACTTGAAAATGTATGCCATACTTGTTGTTGGCCAACTGATGCATGAAATCGCCAAAACCGGCTGCGGTTTCAGAGCTTATAACTGCCAATCGCTGGGGCACTATGGGAATAAACAACTCCTTGTTGAGAGAAAATATACCTTCGGCCTTTAGCTTATTTATGGTTTCTTGCCGTGCCTTTTCGAGCGCACCCAAAGTGAACGCAGGTTCTATTTCTACTATCACCAGGCTCAGCCCGTATATCTCGTGAAACTCTATGGTAGCTCTGAATAGGATTTTTATACCGGATGATAATGGTCGTCCGGTGGTTTCTTCGAAAAAGGAAGCAATAAAACCTGCCATATTGGCCCATATGATGCCTTTGGCTGTGGCCAGAATTTTATCGCTTCCCTCTTTTTTATCAATCAGTTCGAGATAAATATGCCCATTGCGGTTGCGGGTTACCGAGTTTATTTCGGCTACCACCCAAGTATGCTGCTGGTAGGTATCGTACAAAACTTTGCGAATACCTGTGAGCAACGTATATAGGCTTATACCCTCATCCTGAACCATATAATATGTTTTATTGTTTCAGCATTTTGAATGAATGCAGCGCATTTCCAGATTTGATTTTGATGATATACATACCATCGGGCAAGGTTTTGAGCGATGAAATATTGAGGGTATTCGTGTTTTCAATCAAGCGCATTTTGTCTTTGAAAATAGTTTTGCCATTCATATCCATTATTTCCACTTTTACCTGGCTCCCATCAGCTTTCAGGTTATCTATATTGAGTATTTCAGAAAAAGGATTGGGGTATATATTGAGCGTATTCTGCTCATTGGTTTCAATTTTGTCGGGGTAAAGCAGAGCAAGATTGAAATCGGGTATGCCATACCCAAGCAGAGAATCGGGCTTGTTTACCTGGCTAGAATTGTTGCGAATGGCTTCGAGAATCTGCATGTTTGATAGTTCGGGGTGAGCCTGCCATAAGCAAGCCACCATGCCAGCTACCAAGGGTGCAGAGAATGAAGTGCCGCTAGAAGAGGTAACAGAACCATCGCCATCGTATACTGTGGTGAACATTCCTTTTCCGGCAACATCAGGTTTTATACGCCCATCCACTGTTGGGCCGGTAGAACTGAAATATGCATATTGGCCATATTTGTCAACTGCACCAACAGTAAGTACGCTATCGGCATCGGCAGGGCAGGTAATATATTGCCAAGAGTCGTTGCCCTCGTTGCCGGCGCTCACCACTATAAACATACCTACTGAAGCAGCTATATCAGCAGCTCGGGTAGCAGGGGCTGAGTCGCCATTGAGTTGTGCATAGGTATGGCTGAGCAGATTTGTATCGAAATTGCTGTATCCCAGAGAGCTGGTAATCATATCAGCACCCACACTATCGGCAAATTCGGCAGCGGTTGCCCAATAATATTCTTCGATGATGTATTCAGAATCAGCATCTTCAGAACGAAGCAACCAATAATTGGCTTTAGGGGCAGAACCCACAAATTTGCCTGGCTCCCAAGCTGCCATGGTAGAGAGTACTTTCATGCCATGATAGTCGGCATCATACACATAATCGTCGCGGTCTACAAAATCTTTGGTACCAAGTAAGCGTCCATTGGCAATCATATCTGCAAATCCGGGAATTTTGTGAACATTATAAAAACCTGCATCAAGCACAGCTATGGTCATTCCTTGCCCCCAAAAACCTTCGGCGTGCACCAAATGGCCATTCAGCATTTCAATCTGATTGGTGGCAGAACCATAGTCCATGTTGTTTTTCGATTTTTCCTCGTTTGCAATTTTTATAATGACTTCCTTTTTGCTCACTTCTTTGTTGTCGGTAGTGTTGTTAATCACCACATCGGGAACAGTTTTGAGCACAAAACTGAGGTTTTTTATATTCTCAATTACCAAAGGATTATCGCTCAGTACCACTATTCCATTGAGCCACTTGCTTACTGCCAGAACCTGAGCACCTTTAGCTACAACACTGTCGATGTAGTTTTTGTTCACAGGCAAATCTTGCGATGTGATTGATATATTGCGCTTTATACGCCTATCAATAGCCTTTTGCGACAAAAATTCCTCTGGCCTGCTGGTGCTGTATGTCGAATTGTTTTTATCTGAAAACCCTACCCAATATTTATTTGGTGCAATGAGCACCTGTGCTACAGACACATATCCGTAAAGGAACATGCCTAAGAATGCTAAGAAAAATCGAAATCTCATATTGATACAATTTATGTTAAAAGTAAGAACTGATATATAAAGAAAAATGTTAGTAATAATTGCTTGTTTTACAGCACCTTCGTATCATTTTAGCACTTCGGTTCGTAAAAGCACCAAGTTGGCCCGAAAACCGGCAATTATTGGCTACCATATATTAAGGGCATTTTATTCATTATCAATCATTTATTTCGAAATTTTTCGTCAACTTCCCACTCGTTTATGTGCATTACAATCTCTTTGTGTTGAAATTGCTCACGTCTTTTCATATATTCGTAAAAAGTTGTTTCGTCAATCAGTTTAATTCCTTGAACTTCGCCACGGTTTTGGGCATTGTTTCTTAATTGTTCAATTTGTAAAACACTTTCTGTTTTTGTTCCTTGTTTTAATTTTTCAATTGTAAAATTGCTTATTACAATAAAACTTGTTTCGTTTGATAAATCATAATCGTGTCCGTATCCACTACAATTACCAACCATTTGAAATGCTTGTGTTCTTTCAATTGACAAATGAGAAGTGAAAAATACGTCTTTTTTTGATAATTCGTTGTATTTATTACGGTTCAAAAGTAGTTCGCTATCCTTTTCAATTTGGTTTAGAGTAATTTCATATTTAGTTTGTTCTGAGTGAACCATTTTGAAAAAATCATTTTCTGAAATTATCTCTATATCAAGTCCTTTCTGAATATATTGTTCGGCTTTTTGTAATTTTGACGATTTATAACCATCTCCGTATTGACCAAAATCATAATTGCCAACAACTAAATAATTTGTCTTTTGTGTCAAATTATCTGGTTTTATAAATCCGCCAACATTTACAACCATTTGCATAGCATCAGCACGATTTAAATTTGACAATGCACCTGTAAATACAACATATTTTTCAAAAAATGGGTGTTCGTCATCAAATTCATTTGTTTGTGGTGATATATTATCATATAACGTTTTGTTCCAATTTGATTTACGTTCTGATCTTGTTGAAAATGGGATATAATCGTTATCAAGCAATTTGCCTATTCTAAAATTCAATTTTGTTGCTAATTCTTGTAGAGAATTAACTTGTTGATCTTTGCAAAGATTTATCGCTAATTTACCTGCTGCTATTGCATCATTTAAAGCATCGTGATGGTTAAAATCAATATTGTAATGCTTACAAACCGTTGGTAATTGGTAATTTATCAAACCTGTTAAAATACGTTTCGAAAGAAACATTGAGCAATAATATGTCGTTTTAGGAAACGGAATATTAAAATATTGCAAAGTATGTCTCAATGCACTAAAATCAAATGAAGCATTATGTGCAACAATTTCTTTATTCTCAAAATATTGCGAAATTTTGTTCCATAATTCATCAAATGTCGGTTTTTCTTTTACCATTTCGGGTTTTATCCCATGGATTGAAATATGTAAATTTTCAAAATAATTTGGTGTTGGTTTAACCAACAAAGAAACTTTATCAATTATTTCTCCATTCTCGAAAACTACAATTCCTATTTGGCAAATACTTGTATGTTTATGATTTGCCGTTTCAAAATCTAATGCTACGAAATTCATATTCATTATTTTGTTTCATTGTCTTTTAAATTACCTTTAACTTCATTATTTACCACCCGACCTGTTTTTTTGAAAATACTCAAGTGGATTGTTAATGTATTTTTCAGGATCTATGATGTTGCCTTTATTCTTTTCCAGTTCAAGCAATTCTTTGTTTTCCACCTCGTCTTTGCTTATATCCTCCAACTGTTTTATTTGCTTTTCCAATTCAGCTATTTCGTTGGTAAGTCTGCTCTTTTCTTCCACCGACAAACCTTTGGCTTCGGTCTGGCGTTTCTGAAGGGTGGCCAGATTGGCTTTCATACTTTCAATTTTTATGTCGGTTTCGAGCCTGCCCTCAATGTATACCTCTTCGCGCAGCAAGGTGCCTTGCGTGTTGTAATACTGCCAGGTACCATGTCGTACATCGTTTTTATATTGTCCTTTTATTTCAAAAAATCCATTTGGGAAATATGCATAAAAAGTACCTTGGCGCTGCCCGTTGAGCATCTTGGTTTCAAATTTCACTTTTCCATCGGGAAAAAACTGACGCCATACTCCGTTTTGCACACCTTTCACCCATACAGATTCTTCAGCCACAGTGCCATCTTCGTAGAAGCTTTTGGTTTTTCCGGTTTTCACCCCATTTATATAGTGCTCTTCGGCCAACATGAGCTTATCGCCATAGTGAAAAGTCCAGATAGAATCGCGAATAATCCCTTTGTAAAATCCGGCTGCAAGCAGCATATTGTTTTCATCGTACAGTTTTGCACTGGCATAGCCTTTCTCGTCGTAAAACATTTCGGCCATGATGGCACCATTCTGATGATAGCGACGGTAATCGCCTACAGGTGAGCCATCTTTGAAAGTTACTTTGTATACCATGGTTCCATCTGCAGAATAGAATTTGATCCAAAGCCCTTGTTTGCGGCCTTGTTCATCGGTTTTGTTGATGTTTTTTAATAAGGTACGATCTATGGCATCAAAATCATTTTCTGCCCTAGATTTTCCTGTGACAACTACCTGATCATTTTTTTCAGGAAAAAGTATGCTGCGGTAATTCTGGGTGGTATCGGCATAAAACCGGGCATAATAATCGTAATAATAGGCCGCTTTTTCTTTGTCTCCGGCACCGAACTGGCTATCACCCAACTTCGCTATCTCGGTCTGTATGAGGCTCCAGTTATCTGCCAGAATGGTTTGTAATTGATTGTTTTTGTTTTTCGGAATGGCACGATTGAGGTTTCTGAGTACTAAGTTTATATACTTATCTTTATCTGGCGCCGTTTCCACCAAATTATATTGTTTATATGCAGCCAGAACTGCATACGCTGGAAACTCGATGACAGCCGGATAATCTTTTATATACTCATCGGTCTTAGCAATGCAATCTGCATATTTTTCTTGCTCATATAGCTTCTTTATCTTATCAATTTGCTTATCCTGAGCATTTGATATACTGAGACATACCAAAGTTACATATACCAATAGCAATATTTTTTTCATATAAAATAAGTTATAAAAAATTATTGGGGTAAATATAATGATAAAATAGTAAGTGCTTTGTATAACGTGCAATCATATACCTTAAATTGTTTTAAGCGGAGTGTAATTTAAATTTTTTATCCTTTAGCATAATGAATGCTCTTTTGATAAAAAAGAGATGTATATGTCATTTTATTTTTAATAAACTCATATTACTCGCAATAGGCTTAAGTGATGTAACCCAAGAACCCTATGGCTGCATACAAAAGTTTATTGCTGATGATTTCATTTCTGAGTTTGCTTAGTATTTTGAAACATCGCAGAATAAATATAACTTTAGCCTTTCGGCTGTATTTATACTTCAATAAGCTATGCATCCAATTAAATTGCTATTATTCATCTCCTTAGTTATATTATCATCAACAGGTAAATCACAGAATTCATCGGACGAAGGTATTCCTTTCACACAAAACTATTCACCGCTCGACTACTCAGCCGAATCACAAAACTGGACCATAGCGCAAGATAAGCGCAATGTGATGTATTTTGGAAATACCGATGGAATTCTGGAATTTGACGGCAGTACCTGGCGAATTATAAAAACAGCCAATAATACCATTGCCCGCTCTTTGTTGTGTACCAAAAACGGAGTAATATTCGCAGGAGCCGCCAATGACTTTGGCTTCCTGAAACCTATGAAAAATGGTAGTTTGAAATTCATTTCTCTTCGAAACAAAATTCCCGCTAACTTCCTCAACTTTCAGGATGTTTGGAAAATTGCAGAATCAGGCGAACATATTTATTTTTTCTCCGATAATTATATTTTCGATTACAACAATGACAGCATAAATGTGCTCGAAATGCCTATGCACCCTAATGTAAGTATGACTATTGGCAATCATTTGTTTGTAATAAACCTGGCGGGTGGCATTTTAATGCTTAAGGATGGTAAACTCATCCATTTACCGCAGTCCGAAGATTTTGCACCAAGCACCCATGGCCGAATAATAGTGTTGCCTATACTTGAAAATAACAAAGTGCTTATAAACACAAATTATGGAGGAAGCTGGATTTATGATATGAGCGCCCTTGATGAAAACTACCAGTTGAAACCAGATTTTAAGGGCGTACTGAAAGTGAAAATTAAGAGCAACATAGAAGAATATCTGACACAAAAAACGATTTATGCCGCGATTATGCTTACAAATGGCGATTATGCTTTTGGAACCATTGAAGGCGGGCTTGTAATTACAGATAAGAACTTAAGATTGAAATCGATTATAGACAGAAATAAAGGTTTGGGCGGAAATAGTGTATACGACATTTACGAAGATGTACATAACTATTTGTGGGTAGCCAGCGAATTTGGAATTTCGCGCATAGACCTCAATAATGCCATTACCAGATTTGACCAGAACAATGGTCTTGAAGCAACTGTTTTATATTCATACAATCACAATGGAACAAGGTACGTAGGGACCATGCAAAGACTGTTTTATTTGCAGTCGGGAAACAAAAAAAATGAATTGAGTCAAAAATTCAGACCAGTTCGTAAAATGTATCTCGAAGTATGGTCTATCACATCGCTCAACAACAAAGTATATGCATTTACAAGCTACGGTGTTGTGCCTGTAAACGATACTATAGCCGGGAAGCACCAATCATTTGGAAACGTATATTGTACCGCAAAAAGCCCAAAGTTTCCCAATAACATATTTGTTGGTACAACAGACGGTATAAGTGTGCTGGAAGCCAGCAGCAAAGCACCTGATGGATACGATTTTATTATACACAAACCTGTAAAGGAAATAAATGAAGCTGTAACCGACATGAGCGTGGATACTGCCGGAAATTTATGGCTTAGTACCTACTATAATGGAATTTACAGATTCAAGCCTACTAACCTGCAAGCAACTGCCTATGAACTCAACCGTTTCGATACAGCACAAGGATTGCCTCAAATGGATCAGAATTTCACACTTTGGTTTGACGGAAAGCTCCTAATAGCCACACAAAAAGGTATTTATAGAGCCATAGGTAGTTTTCCAAACCTCAGATTTGAGCACGATGAACGTTTTTTTGATGCCGTGAATAAAGATTCTGTACCCATCACTTTGCTAAGGGTAAAAGGGAAACGTCTGTGGTACGATTCTCCTACTGCTGTTGGATTTTTTGAGATGGGTAAAAACGGACAATTTGAACGCAACGAAAGCGAATTCAGACAAATCCCAAGGTTTGCATTACACAACATTTTTCCGGAAGACAGTCTGGTTTGGTTTGCCACCAGTACAGGACTTTTCAGGTATTCAGAAAAAAAAGGAACACATACAAACAGAAATTACCCTACTTTGCTTCGAAGGGTTAAATTGGGGGCAGATTCAGTTATATTCGATGGTTGCTTTTCGGATAAATCGGCCCAAAACGAACAAGTTTTCCCCATGTTAGAGCAGTCAGCAGGTGCCAAATTGATAATAGATTATAAGCACAACAGCATCAGTTTCGAGTTTAGTGCTGCACAATATGAACTTACAGAACACAACGAATATAAATCCCGATTGATTGGCTACGAAGAATCCTGGACCGACTGGAACAGACGCAATGAAAGGACTTTCACAAATTTGAATGCAGGTGTATATGTATTTGAAGTAGTTTCGCGCAATGTATATGGCGAAGAAGGCATGCCAACAAGATTCAAATTCAAAATAAAACCTCCTTGGTACGGCACTATATTGGCCTATGTATTGTATGGTGTATTGCTGGGTTTAATAATATATCTGGCTGTGTGGATAAATTTGCGCAGGCTCAAACTTCAAAATCTGAAACTTGAGCGCATCATTTATGAGCGCACCACCGAAATAGAACGTCAAAACTTAGAAATAAAAAACCAAGCGTCGGTATTGGAAGAGGCCAACAAGGAATTGGAGAAACTTTCGGAGGTAGCCAGCCATACAGATAATGCCGTGATAATAATGAGCAGAAACGCCGATTTTTTGTGGATTAACGATGCTTTCTCGCGCATGTATGGTTATACATACGACGAGTGCATAAACGGACATAAAATAAACCTGCAAGATTATACAGCACATCCTGCCGCACTCGAATTTGTAAAAAGGGTTGTGAATGAAAAAATTTCAGTGAGATACGAATTTCTAAGCCGTCGGCAGGATGGTTCCCGGTTTTGGGCACAAACTACCCTATCTCCTATTTTGGATTCCAATAACCAAGTGCGTCAGGTAATTGCAATAGATACGGATATAAGTAAAATAAAATCGGCTGAAGCTGAAATAATGCAGCAGAAAGAAGAAATTGAAAGCCAGAGAGATGAGCTGCAAAGGGTAAATGCTATGAAGGACAAGTTTTTTGCCATCATTGCTCACGATTTGCGTGGTCCATTGGGAACAGTTATCAGCTCTACCGGGCTTATTTATGAAAATTATGATTTCTTTACAGAGGAAGAAAAGCATGCGATGATTGGAGAAGTACATAACGCTTCTTACAAAACGTTCAACTTGCTCGAAAATCTTTTGCATTGGTCGCGCAGCCAAAGGGGAGAACTGAGATACAGGCCTGAAAAAGTGGACTTGTGCTTGCTTGTTGACGAAAACATTGAATTGGTGCGTATAAACGCCAATAACAAAGGTATAAAAGTGGAGTATCAGAAACCGGATGGAGAAATAACCGCTTTGGCTGATGAGAATATGTTTAGTACTGTACTCAGAAACCTGCTTGCAAATGCTATAAAATTTACCAAAGAAAAGGGAACTATATCAGTGAATGTATTTGTACGAGAAACAGATGTGCTAATCTCAGTAAAAGACAACGGAATAGGCATTGCACCTGCAGATAAGGAAAAACTTTTCCGCATAGATACCCATCATACCACGTTGGGAACTTCCAAAGAAAAAGGGACTGGCCTAGGGCTTATTCTGTGTAAAGAATTGGTAGAGAAAAACAATGGAACCATTTGGGTTGACAGTGTGGAAGGAAAAGGTAGCACTTTCTCATTCACAGTGCCTTTGGCGTAGGACAAGGGACAATGGATAATGGATAAGGGATAAGGGATAGTTGATAAGGGATAGTTGATAAGGGATAGTTGATAAGGGATAGTTGATAAGGGATAGTTGATAAGGGATAATGGATAAGGGATAATTGATTATGGTTAAAACATAAGTGAAACATCAATAATTTTATATACTAATTACTACGTTTCAATGTGACCTTGCTTGTTTTTATTATAGATATCAATATTTTAATTAATTCTGTGGCATCGGCAAGTATACTATCATATTCTATTTTAGCAAGATAGCCAGTTCTATATAGAAGTTCCAACCAATATAAAGTTTCGTTACATTCTTTAAGTGCTATTGATTGTTTATGAATAAAGTCAGCCTTACTTTCTGCTTGCTCCGCTTCACGAACAAGGGCTCCAATGGCTGTACCCGAACGAAGCAATTGTTTAGCTAAAACATATTCACCTTTAGTTTCATTTAAGTATTTTGACAAATTGACAATTCTAATCGCAAAATTTATAGTCTTATCTTTCAGTATATTCTCTTTCATGTTCCGTGTAATACCAATTTTCCCTTATCAACTATCAATTATCCCTTATCAACTATCAACTATCAATTGTCCCTTATCCCTTATCAATTATCAATTATCAAATATCAAATATCAATTGTCCATTCTGTTCTACAGTAGTTTTATCCCCATAACCAAAATATCATCCATTTGCCTGTGTCTGCCTTGCCATTCATCCAATGTTTTGTTAAGAACTTCTTGTTGTTTATTCATCAACTCCTTGCGATTGTCGTAGAATACTTTTTTGAGTCGCTTGAGCATGAATTTTTTACCATCGGGCCCCCCAAACTGATCGGGCAAACCATCGGAAAACATGTATAGCATATCGCCGGGATGGTACATGTAAGTTTGTTTACTAAAAGGCTTTTCACGAATAAAAATACCAATAGGCATCCAATCAGCTTTTAGTTCGATTTGTGTTTCGCCACTAATTATAAACAATGGATTGTTGGCACCAGCAAATTCAATCTCGCGCGATTCTTTGTCTATTACCATCAAGGCTATATCCATACCATCCTGGGGTTCATTTCGCTTACCTGTTTGGCGTAGCGATATTTTTACCCGTTCTCGCAATTCGTTGAGCACTTGATCTGCACGTGGTACTGGCAACCTATTTACAATCTCATTGAGGAATGCGACCCCCAACATACTCATAAGTGCCCCAGGAACTCCGTGACCGGTAGAGTCAGCCACTGCAATGAATATCTTATCTGCAACTTCTCTGATCCAGTAAAAATCGCCACTTACAATGTCTTTCGGACGGTACACAATCATGTGCTCCGCAAATACTTTCTCAATAAGTTCTTCAGGTGGAAGTACTGCCGATTGTATGCGCCTTGCATATATGATACTGTCCATGATTTGCTGCTTCTGGCGGGCAATTTCATTTTCAGCTTGCTTTATTTTGGTAACGTCTGAGTCTATTGCTATGTACTTTAATACCTTATCGTTTGGATCGAGTATAGGCGTAAGTGTGGTTTGTATCCATAGCTCCCTGCCGGCATTGGTCACCGTGTGCCCTGTGTAATTGACAGACCTGTGAAGTTTAATACTTTCATTCACAGCTTCGTATATATTGGTATTCAGGCTTGAGGTGAAGAGGTTACGTCCGTATCTAATTACAAATTCATCGAGCGAAACTCCCAGAAGTCGAGAGAAACCATCATTCACCCACTCTATATCTCCATCGGAATTGAAAATGATTACAGAATTGTCGGTCTGAGAAGCTACGAGAGATAATTTTTGCAACTCAATATTCTTAAGTTCCAACTCATGGCTTTGCGCCAAAATCTTATCATTCTGCAACTCAATTTCGAGTTTCGCCTTTTTTATTTCGGTGATATCTGAATCTACCAACGCAAATTTATTCACTTTTCCCTGAGCATCAACCAAAGGAGTGAGTGTACGTTGCGCCCAAATTTCCTGGCCTGCTCTTGTTACAATTTTCGATTCGTAACTGATTGGCTCTTTGTGTATAATACAAGCATCGAAAAGCTCTCTGATGTTCGGATTGGAGTCGGCTATACGTATATTGGCATCTTTCTCGTGAATCCATAACTGCAGTGTAAAACCGTAAATGCGGGTAAAACCAACGTTCACCCATTCAAAATCGCCATTTTCATCAAGTACCGAAATGGCATTTCTGGTTTCCCTGGCCACGATGGAGAGTTTTTCCAACTGTTTATTCATGGCTTCGGTGTAAATATTCTGGCGGTATATTTCTTCTTTTTGCGCCGAAATCTCTTCATTTTTAGCTGAAAGTTCAGAATTTACCCGCTTAACTATACGGTAAGCCCTGAATATAATTATAACCAGTACGAGCACTACTACAAAAAACGCAAAAAATATGAGTAGTAAATTTTTTTGAGCTTCAATTATCAGGTTTTGGCGCGCCAAGTCGGTATTTATTTCTTTTATACGGGTTTCTTGTTTTTCAATTTCTTCGCGTTGGTCTAGGAGTACTTTATTTTGTTTCTCCACAGCAAGTTTTTGCTCCAGCATTCGCTCACGTTGCTGATTTATGGCTTTTTCCTGTTCTTCCAAAATTTGGGTTTTGGTAAGAAGTGCTTCTTGTTGTTCCTTGGTTCTGCGCAATAAGTCTTGGAGCTCCAGTTTTTGTAAGTCAATTTTTTGTTGTTGGTCGTCTATGCGGCGCTGCTGTTCGTTTATGGAGTTTTGTTGCTCTCGTATTTTGCGGGTTTGCTCATCTATTTGCGCAAGTTGCTTTTTAATCTCGGCTTTTTGTTTTTCTACTTTATCTTTTTCGCTTTGCAACTCAGTTTCTGTTTCTTCTACCAGATCGCGTTTATCAATATCCATTCCACCTATGGCATAAAGGCGCTTGTTTACAATGATTCCACTATTATCAATATTATCGGGATTCATTTCAAATATAAGCAAGCCATCTGAACCTATGGGACGAAAATTGACCATGGCAATTTTCTTGCTGGTATATGAATCGGTTATTATAAGGGTGTTGTTGTTTTTAGTAAGGTCTCTAATGCTTTTCACCAAAGAATTGAATTCGTAACTCACATACAAAACGTGGGTTTTGCTTATCTGGTTTACATTTTCGAACGGAATGATGGATACTTGTGTGCCATTTGGATACCCCCGTTTGCTTATTCTCTTGAGTTCTTTCAACACTTTAGAATTTGGTGAACCGTAAAAACCGATGGTCAGATTTTCAATATTTTCATCAAATTCCCATATCAGATACTTAGGTATTTCAAAAATCATTTCAGCTTTTTTCTGATAATGCAATTCATCCTGACTCAAAGCAACTTGGGCCGTAAGAAATAACAAACTAAATATCAGATACTTAAAATATATTTTCAAAATACTCAGGACTTGTTCTTATTGGAAATTGAAGGTACAATAAATGTTCCAATTTATTCAACACTTTTATATCATTTTGATCAAAAAAAAGTGAATTGCATTTACCTCGCTCAGGCTAAAAAAAGTGTACGATTAGTCTTTAATTGGCATTAATTCAATAGATACTCCGGTGTCGATGATATAATCTTCAAGTGCATCTTGCATGTCGGCATCATCAATATCATAATGCCAGTAAACCTGTACCTTACCTCCATGATCCTGATATTTCTTCATGACTTTGAGAAGGTCGAGAATACATTTTGAAGAACTGGTATTGAAATAAGATAGTTTAAAAACAAATTCAAGCGGCCCTAATTTTTGAGTAGTATAATCTTCGAGCCAATTGATGAGGGGTGAATAAAACTTGACTGTTTCGGCCAAAAAAGATTCGCCCGCAATTTCACAATACCCCTTCTCAGCATCGAAATTGACTGTAGGTACGAAATAAACGTCGTTAGAACCTTCTATATAGATATTTTCCATGATTAATGCCTATTTAAATTTGTCAATGGTAACTGAAATGGCAAAAAATGTAGTATCATCATTTATTGCAGAAACTTCTACTTCAAGCGGATAATCGGCTGTGAGCGCTACCTGTATAAGTCCGATGTGAGCGCTATCATTTGCACCGAATGGCCGGTTTATTTCTTCACGTTTAAATTCTCTGAGTTTTTCTTTGTTGAGCGAGTTTATATGTTCGCATTTTTCGAGTAGAGACATTACATCTGCCTTGTTTACCTTGTTTCCTGTTACGAAAGCTATTTTGGTATCCATCTCGGCTATAAGTATGGCACCTATTCCTGATGCGCGCGACTCTATAAGCCGTTCGCTTTCTGCCGAATAGTAACTTATATTTTGTGCTAACTCAATGAATACTGAAAACAACTTTTTGCTTACTTTCGGATTTCTGCCAATAATTTTACGGATGTAATCGCCAAGTACGTTCAAGATGTGAGCATCTATGGGGCCTTTGTAGCTCAGATAAATATTTTCATCCAACAGACCGACGTTGTTGAATATTTTTAACCTGCTTAAATATTCCATAGGACTACTCATAAATCTTTTGTTAGTAGTGGATTATCATTTACACGTACATTTGTTTTAGCCTGGCGTTGTATATTAATCCGGTTATACAATAATTTAAATACATCAACAAAATTAGCAGATTTCAATTTATCTCCAAATTTATTGCAACCTATTTATATGATTTTACATCTTAGTACGTTATTTTTGTATGAACTTTTAAATTTGGAACTATGAAGAAAATGATGTTTGCCCTATTGGGTCTGGCTTTGATTTCGGTGGGCCTCTCTGCTTGTGCCGATGACGATGGCGATGGCTGCAAGTATTGCTATACCGTCGAACTAGATGAGAATAATAATCCAATAGAATCCACAAAAGGAACATCTATAGAATATTGTGGCTCTGATTTGGATGCAGTGGATGGTGTAACTGATACCGATCCTGATGGAAATAAAGTGAAATACGTATGTGACGAATCTATGCGTAAATAATTTTATGTATTGATTTACCGGTATTAAGCAATTTTTTCCGGTTAAAGAAATAGCCTATCGGTGCATACTTGTAGGCTATTTTTTTTATTTTTTCGGGTGAAAGAAAACAAACGGATAGCTTCAGTCTATGCGGAAACCCATAACCATGACGTCGTCGACCTGCTCTTCGGTACCTTTCCACTTGATGTGCGATTCGTGCAGAATTTGCTGCTGACGATCCATGGGTTCTTGTTGAATGGTGAGCAATAGTTGTTTGAATTTTTTCGACATAAACTTGGTGCCGGTAGCCCCACCAAACTGGTCGGAGTAACCATCGGACGACATATAGAATGTATCGCCCGGAAGATAATGTATGGTATTGGTTGTAAAAGGTGTAAGCTTGAGGTATATACCTATAGGCATTTTGTCGGCGGTGATTTGTGCCAATTGGTATAGTTCGCCTTGCTCGTTGGTATAATCTGAGAGTTTATTTTTCTCATCGTCGGGCAGCGGATACCCCTCGGTAAACTTGCGCACCATATAAAGCGGATTGTTGGCCCCTGCAAATTGCAGTTTTCGTTCTTTGTGGAAAATGATGCAGAGCGAGATATCCATGCCGTCTTTTTGTTCGTTCTCTTTTCCGGTTTGGTGAAGTGCTTTTATCACCAACCTTCTGAGCTCATCAAGCACCTGGCCTGCCTCTATGTTTTCGTGGCGAGTCATTATTTCGTTCAGGAAGGATACTCCGAGCATACTCATGGTAGCACCCGGAACACCATGCCCTGTGCAATCTGCCACCACCAGAATATTATAATCCGGCCTTTGGGTAGCCCAATAATAGTCACCACTCACTATATCGCGCGGCAAGTTGAGCGTAAAGTGGTTTGGCGCAATGGCCGACAGCACCTCATCGGGTGGTAATTGCTGTATTTCATGCTTCTGCTGCGATATCTCCTGATTTTGCTTCATCACAAAATCACGTTGTACTTCTATTTCGTCACGTTGGGCTTCAATCTCTTCCTTCTGTTGCATTATCTCCATATTGCGCTGCTCTATGGTGTAATTTTTTTCCTGCAACTGCCTGTTGCTTTCTTTTTTGATACGATAGCTTCGGTATATAAAAAACACCAAACTGATAGCCAACAATATAAATACCACGGCCAACCAAAGCACCAACTGCTGAAGTTTTATTTTGGCCAATTGTTCGTTGAGCACTTTTTTCTGCTCAACTATCATTCCTTTCTGCTGATTTATATCTTCGTTTTGTTTAGCTAGCACGCGACGCTGGTTGTTTATATTTTTCTCCTGCTCGGCCAGCTGGCTAAGTTTCACTTCCAGATTGGCCTGTGTTTTAGATATATTTTCCTCCAACTGCTTAAGCATTAGTGTCTGGGCATCTATGGCCTTTTGCTGCTGACTGATGGTATCGCGCTGTGCATGTATCTTTCGGCGTGCTTCGCGCAGCTTATCAATTTCTTCTTCCATTTGCTCGCGTTGCTTCCTGAATTCGTCCATCCATTGCTCACGTGATTTGATAGCCAAAGCAAGAAACAACTTGTTGGGTTCCAGTTTTTCCTGTGCAAGCATTTTTTCGTTTACGGTATATTTCCGCTTGCCTTCCACTTCTACAAAACCCACCATTGCCGATTCAAACTCATAATCTTCGCCTATTATGAGTACACTTTTGCCAGCTACTTTGGTGTAAATCTGATTTATGTTGAATCCGGAGCGATTGTTAGAAAAAATCACGTTCACATCCTTTATATCGTCAATCTTTTTGAACTGAACTATTTTGACGCTTTTGCCTTGCAGCTGGGGTTTCAGTTTGGCCTGATCGATAAGGGCGGTGTACAATTCATCTTCCTTGCCTGCAATTCCTATTACAAAATTGGCTGATGTGATGGTATCGAGCCACTTGATACGTTCTATCACGTAAAATATATACTCGGCACGCTTGGGTTCTGTAAATGCCTGTGGCTTAGCCACAAAATTACTAAGCAGCCCTATAAATAAGAGTATATAGCGTAAACGTGTAAACATATGTGTATTCTTAGCCAAATATACAAGATTTTGTGATAAAGCCAATGTGAAATGCTCACTATTCATTTTTTTGCATACTTATATTTTTGGTTTGGGGTGAAATTGAATGCGCGTTTTTATAATTTTGCAGCCAGATTTACTTAAAAACATTACAAAGTGCTATATCCTCAAAATTTTGAAGAAAAAATTGGTTTCGATAAAATTCGTCTGCTGCTTGAAAGCAAATGCCTGAGCGATTTGGGTAAAACCCATGTTTCGGATATCAGTTTCATGACCAACCATGCCTCTATAGACACTGAGTTGCTATTGAGTTTTGAGATGATGGAAATAATGCGCTTTGGTACTCAGTTTCCAACTTCGTATTACATCGACCTACGAAATACACTCTCAAGGCTGTATATTGATGGAACGTACATTTTCACCGATGAATTGTTTGACCTGCAACGCTCCTTGGATACCATCAGAAGTCTGGTTCGTTTTTTTGCCCAAACGCCTGAAGACAAATACCCCAATCTGAAAGAAATAACCAAACAAGTAGTTATTGTCCCCTTTTTGTATGAAAGCATAGACCAAATACTCAACAAATATGGCGAGATAAAAGACAATGCCTCGCCCGAATTGCTGGCCATACGCAACGAAATAAAATCGAAACGTTCGGGCATTTCGCGCCGCATACAGAGCATCATGAAACAGGCTCAAAGCCACGGATGGGTAGACTCCGACACCGAAATTACGGTGCGCGACGGCAAACTGCTTATTCCGGTAGAGGTGAGCAATAAGCGCAAGATACAAGGCACCATAGTTGACGAATCGGCAAGCGGAAAAACCATATACATAGAGCCGAGCGAAATAACCGAGCTCAACAACGAAATAAAAGAACTTGAATTTGCCGAGAAGCGCGAAATAATTCGCATTCTGACACATTTTACAGAAAAGCTCAGGCCTTATTTGCCAGATTTGGAACTGCAATATGTGTACATGGGGCGCATAGATTTTATTCGTGCCAAAGCGCTGCTGGCCATTGACCTGGATGCCATAAAACCATCGGTTCTCGAAAATAAACCGCTGCTCAACTGGTATGAGGCACGCCATCCGTTGCTGTATCTCAATTTCAAGAAAGAAAAACGGCAGATTGTGCCTCTGAATATATCTTTCACCCAAGAGCAGCGCATCATAGTAATAAGCGGGCCCAATGCGGGTGGAAAATCGGTTGCACTCAAAACCACCGGACTTATACAATATATGCTGCAATGCGGACTGCTGGTAACGGTAAGGCATGCTAGCGAGATGGGTATTTTCGATTCCATTTTCATGGATATTGGCGATGAACAATCGTTGGACAATGACCTGAGTACCTACAGCTCCCACTTGCTCAATATGAAGCATTTCCTGAAGCATGCCAACGAAAAAACCATAGTGCTGATAGACGAGTTTGGAACGGGTACAGAGCCACTGCTAGGTGGCGCCATAGCCGAGGCGATACTTGAAGACCTCACCAATCGCCGATGCTGGGGAGTGATAACCACCCACTATGCAAACCTGAAACATTTTGCCACATACAATCCGGGCATCATAAATGGCGCCATGGAATTTGACAGCCACATGCTACAGCCACTCTACCAGCTTTCGCTTGGCAAGCCGGGCAGCTCGTTTGCCATAGAAATAGCCCGCAAGATAGGACTCCCCGATTCTATCATTTCCTCCGCTTCCGAAAAAGTAGGACAGGACCACATCAACTTCGACAAAAACCTGAAATCGATAGAACGCGACCGCCGATACTACGAAACCAAGCGTAAAGAAATAAAAAACAGGGAAAAACATCTGGAAGAGCTGATAGCGAAGTATGATGAAAAACAGACCAAACTGATAGCCGAGCAGAAACTTATACTCAACGACGCAAAAAAACAAGCTTCCGAGATTCTTTCGGGCGCCAATAAGCAAATTGAAAATGCCATTTTTCAGATAAAACAGGTAAATGCCGAAAAGGAAAAAACACGCGAAATAAGGCAGATATTCAACGATGCCAAAGAGCAGATAAGCGAAAAAATAGAGCAAAAGGAAGCCGATATAGATTCGAAAATGCAGCAAATACTGCAACGAAAAAAGCGCAAGGAAGATAAAAAGAGCAAAGAAGCCAATACGCCTGCCACTGCCCTACTTGTGCCCGAAAAGCTAGACCCAGAATATAAGGTGGGCGATAAGGTGAAAATGAAATACCAGAAGACTGTAGGCGAAATCATTCAGATAAACACCAACTCCATCACGGTGATGTTTGGCAGCATACAGGCGGTCATTTCCAAAGACAAGGTAGAACCGGCCAACACGCAGGAAATAAAACATTTGCAGGAACAGCTTCAGACAAAAGCAAGAATAAACCTGCCTCCTACCAAATCCGGAAGCGATTTTGT
>JAIFMY010000038.1 GCA_020048155.1 Bacteroidota bacterium | reverse complement strand
TTGCTGGTTTTCATTACCGGAGAGTATGGCATAGACCTCAGCATATGGGGCGAGGGGCTGAATGCAATGGGCTACGATGCTTTTATATATCCAACCATCAGTACCGACTTTTACATTGGAGTTACCATCATGGTATTCTTAACCGGTATTCTCTCTTCAATATACCCTGCCCGCAAGGCTTTGCGCCTCAATCCGGCAGAATCTCTTAAAACCGATATGTAATATTTAAAACGATTTTTTGGTATGAACGTCATTGAAATTAAAAACCTGAACAAAACATACAATAGCTCCGATGTGGTGGTGCAAGCAGTACGCGGAGTAAGTCTCAATATACAACAGGGCGAGTTTACCGCCATTGTAGGTCCCTCGGGAAGTGGAAAAACTACCTTGCTCAATATGCTTGGTGGGCTCGATAGGCCTACCGATGGGCAAATAATCATAGATGGCGTGGATATGACCCAGCTTTCCAACAACAAACTTACCGAATTCAGGCTTCAGAATATTGGGTTTGTATTTCAGGCTTACAACCTGATTCCGGTGCTCACTGCCCAAGAAAATGTAGAGTTTATCATGCACCTGCAAGGAAAACCCAAAGCGCAGCGGCATGAGCGTGCCCTTGAGTTACTGAGCGCTGTAGGCCTGGGCGACCGCACCAATAGCCGTCCGGGGAAACTATCAGGTGGACAGCAACAGCGTGTGGCTGTGGCGCGGGCATTGGCTTCGCAACCCAAGTACGTTTTGGCCGATGAGCCTACAGCCAACCTCGATTCTGCTTCTACCAACAACCTGCTCGATATCATGGAACAGCTCAACAGGCAGCATCATGTTACCTTCATTTTCAGTACGCACGACCAACGTGTCGTGAAAAAAGCGCGCCGTGTGATAACCCTCGAGGATGGACAAATAATAAGCGATATTCAACAAAAACCGGAATAAACCTTATGAAGTATACTTTGCTATGGCTGAGCGGACTGCTACTATTGCTGAGTGGCGCACGTGCTCAGAAATCTGATATGCGTTTTGTAAACAGTGGATACATTGCCAGCATGCAAACGGTGATGTTTCAGGATTTTGACGGGTACTGGATGAGCGACAACCTGCTGCACAATCGCTTAAATATGAGTCTTTTCCCCTCGCAATCTTTTCGTGCAGATTTGCAATTGCGTACCCGGTTGCTTTGGGGTGAAAGTTTTAAGTACAATGCCGATTTTGTAGATGGCATAGACGATGACAATGGGCTTCTCAAGCTTAGTCACAATGTGGTGCAGGAAGCCGCTACCATTCTCAATGTGGCTGCCGATAGATTCAGCGTGCAATATACCGCTGGAAATATGGAGATAACCCTTGGCAGGCAGCGCATCAATTGGGGAAGGGCTTTTGTTTGGAATCCGAATGATTTGTTCAACAATTATTCATTCTTCGATTTTGATTATCCCGAAAAACCCGGTACCGATGCTTTGCACCTGCAGTATTACACCGGTGCTGAATCGGCTGCTGAATTGGTAGTGAGTGCCAATGCCCGCGATGAGTATACCATTGCAGCACTTTACCGTTTCAATTGGAAAACTTACGATTTTCAGCTGCTGGGCGGAATGTTACAAAACGAGGACGCAAATATTGGCATGGGTTGGGCTGGCGATTTATTGGGCCTGGGATTCCGTGGCGAAATGTCGTACTTCCATCCCATCAGCGATGCTGCAGATACTTCGGGCATGTTTATGGTGAGCATTTCTGCAGATAAACTTTTTGGCAACGAGTTGCACATCATGGCAGAGGTGCTTTATGCAAATATCGAAAAACCTTCGGTAGAGTCTTTTCAGCAGTTCTACAATAAGCCACTTACGGTAAAAAATATTGCGATGGTGCCTTTGCAGATTTTCGCACAGGCTTCTTATCCCATCACCCCCATTTGGAATGCCTCAGTATCGGCCATGTATTACCCCAAGATAAAGGTTGTTTTCACTGGTCCTTCAGTGGGTTATTCCATTTCCGACAATTGGGAAGCTTCTGTGAGCGGTCAGTATTTCAGTGGTGAATTTCCGGACGCATCGGGAGTCAATGCCAAACAAGAGTTTACATATGCGTTTCTACGTGTGAAAGGCAGTTTTTAGATGTATTTTTATCCCAAATTAAGCAATAGCATATAAATCTGTCAAAACTTCCCGAATGTTCCAACACTTTCGGGAAGTTGAATCCGATAAGTACGTATTTTCTGATTAAATATTGAATTTGGGTTATGCCGAAGGCATTACTTGGATTGCGAAAATAAAATAGGTGCGAAAATTTATTCTCCCATTTCCAGGAGTTTTATTCCATTGTCGGCTATGCTTATCAATTTTTGCTTATACAAATTCCCAACTGCTTTTTTAAAAGCTTTTTTGCTCATGCCTACAAGTTTCATGATGTCCTCTGGCGCACTATTGTCGGTGAGGGGCAGAAAACCCTGACGGCGCTTCAGTATATCTATGAGGCTATCGGTTTGCTCGCCTATGCTGTTCTGGTAGCCCGGTTGATGCAACACTATGTCCAGTTTTCCATCAGGTCGCACTGTTTTTACAAAACAACTTATGGTGTCGCCTATATTCAGGCGCTTGTGTACATCGGAATGGAAAATGAGGCCTTTGTATTGGCCTTCTACTATCAGGTTCAGCCCCAGATCGGTGGTGTGGTATACCAATGCAGTTACTGCCTGTCCTTCCTGCAATGTAGGAGTATTCGAAAATTTGAAATCTTTTAATTGATTGGAGCCTATGAGTCGGTCAGTTTTGGTGTCGTGCATAAGGGTTACAAAATACCGCCCCCCTACTTTCATATCCATGGCTTGTTTGGAATATGGTATGAGCAAATCTTTGGGCAATCCCCAATCTACGAAAGCACCTATGCGGTTTATTTCGTTCACTTCCAAAAATGCAGCTTGCCCGAGCATGATGATGGGCATTTTGGTGCTGGCTACAATGCGGTCTTCTGAATCTTTGTATATGAAAACGTCAATATTCTGATTTACTTCCATTTCTGCCCTGCAATATGCATTGGGCAATAGCACTTCATTGTCTTCGGTATCATTCAGGAAAAACCCGAATTCTGTGCGGCGTGCAATGCGCAGCGTGTTTACTATTCCTATTTCCATGCTGCAAAATTACTGAATTGCTGCATGATTCGCAATAAACCTTTTGCATTGTGAGCTTTATTTCGAGTGCAATAAAAAACACCGGCAGATTCTGTTGAATTCAGTCCGGTGTCTCATGAATGTTGTATTTACCACGAATCAACATAATTATCTTTGTAAACCTTGCTTTGCACATGACTTTGTAATGTGTTTGCATATGGATTAGAAAAGCGTGATGAGGTATTTTCCCTCATAAACGCGGCCTCATTCTGAAATGCAGTATGAGCAGGTTTAGATCCTCCGTTGAGGCAAATGCCCTGCTCTACTTGCATTTTATATGAGGAAAAAAACTGTTTCGTATAGCCAAGGTAAGTGTGGAAAAATGTTTTTGCAAAAATATTTTAATAACCATCAATATGCCTGTGTGTTATACAATGTTGAACCACGGCTCCAGATTTCTGGTTTTATTTTCATGGCAATACATTTTTTTGCATTTAATTATTTTATTTTTAAATGTTAAAACGCTAATGTTTGTAATTGAGATGTTTATGACTATTTTTGCGTGAAAGGCGTAAGTTTTTATTATTTCACATTCAGTGGAAAAGGTCGAAATTGTCATCCTTACGTATCCTACGTTTTTATGCACTTTCTAGGATTATTCATGAAATAAATTGGAGATATTTTGAGTATATCTTTTTTATATGCTTTTCATCGAAATTCACAATTGTAAACGCATTTTTCGTATTTATTTTTCGATAAAATTCATTTATTTTTCCTGAAAACGTCATTTTTTTTAACTGAAGTTGAAAATGATGAAAACAAGTGGAAAAATTTGGGCAAACGGACTTTTGAAATGATAATTCTGACTAACAATTACGAGTTTACTTCAGGAAGCAAATCAAGGTTATATTCTTAAAAAAAGAAATATTGCCTGAAAAAGGGTGGGGTAGGGTGGTGCACCACGTGCAATCTTGCTAATTCTGTGTTTTTTAGGTAGTTTGAAATGTGTAATATACACCCAAGTATATATTGCTCTTGTTTTGAAAAAATGCTTATTTAAAACTATCTTGCGGTATAATTCCTTCGCAATGATCAAGAACGTATTCGTATTGATATTTCTGCTACAAGTATTTCTGGCGCAGTCGCAACCAAGCAGGCATATCGATTCCCTTTTTGACTCATACAAGAATAAAACCCCTGATTCTACATTCATAAACGAAGCAGTTAAGCTCATACAGAGCTACATAAGTGGATCTTACGATACCCTGGGAATGCGCATCTCAGATTTGAAAACCATTGCAGAAAAGATAAATCATACAAAAGGGATTTTTGAAGTGAATACACTGTACACCTATTATTATTATATGCGTGGCAATTACAAGAAAGCCTTACAATTTGCTCATATAAACAGGGAAATAGGTCGAATCCAGAAAAACTACATATGGGAGGGCACAAGCTTGCTGAATATGGCAGAAAGTAGCTTAAAATCAATGGATCTGGTATATGCACGCAAGCACTTGGATGAAGCATTTGGGATTTTTGCAGAGAACAAGGATTCTGTGCATTTGGCCAAATGTAACTTAAAGGTATCATTCATAAAACAGGTGGAAAGACAATATGATTCATGTTATTACTATGCAAAATTGGCTTCAGATATATTGTTACGCGAAGGGATTTATGATAAGTATATATCGTCGCTCAAGATGATGGGTGAGGCAAGCATAAAAATGCAACGTATCGAAGAGGCTATTCGTTTGAATCAGGAATGCTTTGATGTGGTAAAAAAATACAATGTGCCATTTGATATGGCTGAGTTGTATCTGGACAGAGCCCTCATACTCAATACTGCAGGTAGGCACCAACAAGCAGTGGAATTTGGCGAATTGGCGCTCGATATTGCTAATCGCGACAGCATCATTCGTGAAATTGCTTTAGCCGCCGAATACTTATCTGTATCACATTATGCCTTGGGGAATTTTGAGGAAGCACATGATTATTTGGCGCTTAGGTTCCGAGTTGAAATGCGGATATTTAACATGAAGCCGGCAGAGTCTATAAATGAGCTGAATACAAAATATTCTTCAGAACAAAGGGAACGTGAAAACGATTATTTGAAAGAAAAAGCCGGAATATTGCAAAGCCAGATTACTGCTCGCAATTGGTTTATAATCATCACCCTTATGGGCAGTTCTGCCTTGTTTATTTCGCTGATATTTGTATTTCGCAGCAGGGTGAAACTTAGGGAGTCTATGGGCTTGTTGGCCATGCAAAACAAAACCATAGAACAGATAAACGTAAAATTGCAGGAGCAACTTGTTATTGCTGAGCAGCAGCAAGAAGAGATAAGTGTGAAAAACAATGAACTCAACCATCACATAGACATGCAAAACAAGCTGATTTATGTAATAGCGCACGATTTGGTGAGTCCGTTTAGTGCCATGCTCGGGCTTACTGAAATCACCATGAATAGGTTTGCAACCCTGAGCGAAGAAGATAAAGTATCGAACCTGAAATACATATATCAGGCAGCCAGCAGAAATTATATGCTTACCAAAAACATGCTCACATGGATTCGGTCGTATTCAAATAACCTGAAAATTGAACAAGGGAAAGTGAATATAAGTGAAACCATTGAAAGTGTATTTAAATCTCTTGCTGAGGTGTTTCATAACAAGCAACTTGTAGTTTTAAACAAAACCGACAATGCGCTGAGCATTTGGGCTGATGCTAATATGTTTGAAACTGTGATGCGAAACCTCATTCAGAATGCTACTAAGTTTACACCCGTCGGTGGGCGTATTACAGTAAAATCATGGTTAAAAAATAAGAATGTCCAAATAGTCGTAAAAGACACCGGGCAGGGTATTGAACAAGGAGACATTCCAAAGTTATTTAGCATTGATAGCAACCAGATAGCTGCCGAAGGGAAGGGAACAGGATTTGGTTTGCTCATTTGCAAAGAATTTGTAGAAAGGAATAATGGAAAAATCTGGGCCGAGAGCGAATGGGGAGATGGCACATCGTTTGTTGTGGAATTACCATTGGCTAATTAGGCAAAAGGCTGTAAACCTTATCTGCAAAAAAATCCCGCAGGCGGTGCCATACGGGATTTAATAATATAACGATTTAACAATAATCTTAAGAAAGATACTAGTACCTGTAGTGTTCAGGTTTGTATGGGCCGTAAGCGTCTATACCCAGGTAAGCTGCCTGTTCAGGTGAAAGTTCTGTAAGAACAACACCCAAATTGCCAAGGTGCAGGCGTGCAACTTCCTCATCGAGGTGCTTAGGCAGGCGGTATACATCCAATTCGTAAGTGTTTTTCCACAATTCGAGCTGAGCCAGTGTTTGGTTGGTAAATGAGTTACTCATTACAAACGATGGGTGGCCTGTTGCGCAGCCAAGGTTCACCAGACGACCTTCAGCAAGCAGAATGATGCTGTGTCCGTCGGCAAAATAATACTGGTCTACCTGTGGCTTGATAGTCACCTTGCGCACTCCGGGGAATGCTTCAAGTTCGGCTACTTGTATTTCATTGTCGAAGTGACCAATGTTACAAACAATGGCATGGTCTTTCATTTTTGACATATGCTCAGCGGTTATAACACCAAGGTTACCTGTAGCAGTTACGAATATATCAGCGTATGAAAGAGCGTCTTCCACACGTTTCACTTCGAAACCTTCCATCGCAGCTTGCAGTGCGCAAATAGGATCTATTTCAGTCACTATTACACGAGCACCAAAGCCACGCATACTGCGGGCAGAACCTTTACCTACGTCTCCAAAACCACAAACTACCACTACTTTACCGGCTATCATCACATCGGTGGCACGTTTTATACCATCGGCCAACGATTCGCGGCATCCGTATAGGTTGTCGAATTTAGATTTGGTTACAGAGTCGTTTACATTGATGGCAGGGAAGAGCAATTTGCCTTCAGCCTTCATGGTATACAAGCGGTGTACACCTGTAGTAGTTTCTTCAGATACACCTTTTATTTTGGCTGCAATGCGAGTCCAGCGGTTGCCATCGGTTTTGAGGCTGGCTTTCAGTATTTTGTTCAGTTCTTCTTCGTCTTTGGCAGATACAACTACATCCAGAATTGTTGGATTTTTTTCAGCATCTACACCACGGTGTATCATGAGGGTAGCATCGCCACCATCGTCAACTATAAGGTCTGGACCATTGCCATCAGGGAATATGAGCGCTTGCTCTGTGCACCACCAATATTCTTCCAAGGTCTCACCTTTCCAAGCAAAAACAGGAATATTACGAGCAGCCAAAGCAGCAGCAGCATGATCCTGAGTAGAGAAAATATTGCAACTAGCCCAAC
>JAIFMY010000104.1 GCA_020048155.1 Bacteroidota bacterium | reverse complement strand
AGTAGTCCTACGAAAGCTATCCAGTCTTCAGATTGATTTTTGAATCGTACTACATCAGCTTCAAGCACTTTAGGGCGCTTAGGTACAAAGGCAATGCTTTCTTGTTCTTTTTTATTATTGTCGTTGCCAGATATAAGCACACCATCGCGCGAGCCGTCGCGGTATACAGTAACTCCCTTGCAACCACTACGCCATGCTTCTATATACAATTGGCCAACCAGTTTTTCGTCTACATTATTTGGCAAGTTAATGGTTACGCTAATGCTGTGGTCAATCCATTTCTGAATGGCACCTTGCATACGAACCTTTTCAAGCCAATCTACATCGTTGGAAGTAGCTTTGTAATAGGGCGAGAATTTTACTATTTCGTCTATTTGCTCCTGGTTGAAAGTTTCTAATTGACCGGGATCGTATCCATTGGCCAACATCCAGGTTTTGAAATGGTGATGAAATACATTGTATTGCTCCCAAGAGTCACCGGTTTCATCCACAAAACTTACGTGAACATTCTGGTCGTTCGGATTTACTTTCCTTCTGCGTTTGTATACGGGCATAAATACAGGCTCTATACCAGATGTAGTCTGGGTCATGAGGCTGGTGGTACCCGTAGGTGCGATGGTAAGCAAAGCAATATTCCTACGACCATGCAAAGTCATTTCGTGATACAGTTCGGGGTCGGCTTCACGCAATCTGTTAATGAACGGATTATTCAATTCTCGTTCAGCATTATACACCGGGAACGCACCACGCTCTCTGGCCATTTCTACGCTCGAACGATATGCCTCAATGGCCTTAAACTTATGCAGATTCAAAGAAAATTGAGTAGCCTCTGCAGTACCATATCTCAGACCGAGAGCAGCAAGCATATCACCTTCGGCGGTAATTCCAAGGCCGGTACGTCTGCCTTCCAAAGCCTTGTCTCTGATTTTTTCCCACAGCAAGCGCTCTACGCGTTTCAATTCATCTTCTTCCGGATCGTCAACCACTTTTTTAAGGATGGCCTCAATTTTTTCAAGTTCCAGATCTATGATATCGTCCATGATGCGCTGTGCAGCCCTTACATGGCTTTTGAATTTATCGAAATTGAACCACGCCTGAGGTGTGAAAGGATGCTCAACATATGAATACAAGTTTATGGCAACCAAACGGCAGCTATCATAAGGGCAAAGCGGAATTTCGCCACATGGGTTGGTAGAAACTGTTTTGAAGCCCAAATCGGAATATGAGTCCGGAACAGATTCGCGTATCACTGTATCCCAGAAAAGAATACCGGGCTCAGCAGATTTCCAGGCATTGTGTATGATTTTATTCCACAAACCTAAAGCATCAATCTCAGAGGTATATTTAGGTTTTTCGGCATCTATAGGGAATTTCTGAACGTACTTATTGCCATTCACAACAGAATTCATGAAGTCATCATCAATTTTCACCGACACATTGGCTCCGGTAATTTTTCCGGCTTCCAATTTTGCATCTATGAATTTTTCGCTATCGGGGTGGCGCACTGAAATGGTAAGCATAAGCGCTCCCCTGCGGCCATCCTGAGCTACTTCGCGCGTGCTATTGGAGTAACGTTCCATAAACGGAACTACGCCGGTAGACGTAAGCGCACTGTTGAGTACCGGACTTCCCGAAGGACGTATGTGCGACAAGTCATGCCCCACTCCACCTCTTCGTTTCATCAATTGTACTTGCTCTTGGTCTATGCGCATGATACCTCCGTACGAGTCAGACGGACCATTGCTGCCTATCACAAAACAGTTTGACAATGATGCCACCTGAAAATTGTTGCCAATACCAGTCATTGGGCTACCCTGCGGTACCACATATTTGAAATCGGATAACAAAGCATAAATCTCATCGTAGGTAAGCGGATTGGGGTATTTGCTTTCAATACGTGCCAATTCGCCGGCTATGCGTTGGTGCATGTCTTCAGGACTTGCTTCATAAATTTTGCCAAATGAGTCTTTGAGGGCGTACTTTGTAACCCATACCCTTGCAGCTAGCTCGTCGCCTTTGAAGTATTCAATCGATTTTTTGAAAGCTTCGTCGTAAGAGTATACTTGGAGTGAAATCTTTTTTTTGGTCATGGTATTGTCTACATACATGGTATCAATCGTTTATAAGCCTTTTAGGTCGGTTCTTGTTATATTTTTTCAAGGGCAAGGTAAGCAGAACGAAAAGATAAACACCGACCAGTTATTAACACCACATGTGTATAACTCAGCCAAAAGTCAGTATTACAATATGTTAGCTTGTTAATTAAATGTGCATAGTCTGTGTAAAACTCATTACGCTCAACCCGTGGCATAAACAAAAGAATACCTAAAGTGGAAACGTAAAGAAAAATAAAATAAGCGCAGACACCAGCGCTGTACTAATGATGGCGCATTGTACAACATTGTTAGAATGACGAATGATCATGATGATGGAAACAACGAGCGATACTATGGCACCACCCATGGCACCAAATACAGCCCCAACCAGCCAAGCGGGCCATATCTGATGCGGGTGAGCACTGTTCTGAATCCACTCAGCTATTCCCATAATGAGGCCTGAAAGTACGGATGCACCCAAAGTAGAAAGTAAAACGGATTTCAATAAAAATATTAGATTGGTCTTCATATCGATAAAATTTTGGAACCAAGTAAATATAATATTTTATCAGTTCCAAACAGCCAAGATTCCGAATGCAGAATACTTGTAATTAAAAGTTAAGTCTAAAAGGACTTTATAGTGCAGTATAATCCGCAGCAATTTCATAAAATGGGGACTTTACTAAACTTCCGTCTGCAAATCAGGGGTAATATCTAGGAAGGAATTAGCAATTTAAAGCCATAGAAAATATTATCTATTAATGACAAAAATCAACACCCACAATCCAACACCTAAGCAATAAAAATGGTACATTTATAGCTGTAAAAAACATATCCGTTATGGAAAACGATATCTGCCCAAAATCTGAAAAATGTCCCTTATTTTCAGGTGAAATGCTTGTGAGCCCCAAGGCTCAGGAAATATATGTAGATCTGTATTGCAAAAGAGGAGAAGCCGGCAGAAACCGATGCAAGAGATACCAAGTAAGTCAGTTATACGGAAAACCACACGACAAACTCATGCCCAACGATAAACGAACCGTCGAAGAGATAATTGAAGCCCAGAGAAATGGAATCTTTTGATTTACTGCTGATTATTGAGCAGAATAGCAAGAATTGAAAAACAGCCCCAGTGCAAGTACCACCTCATCAAGCGCTTCCCAAAAACCCATGTGACCTGTATTTTTCAGCACCACACTTTTACCTGATGCCGGCATCATTATTTTATCGAGAATAGAAAGTGGGATAAAATTGTCGCTTTCGCCCAAGATGTATAAAAACGGTTTATCAAACTGCTCTAGCCAGCCGACGTAATTCTTGCGTTGTTGCATGGCATTCAGTGCGCCGATAATACCAACAGGCTTCATTTGCAATGCGTTTACCTTTAAGGTTTCTATTCGTTCACCAAATTCGTCTACCCTGTTTGCGGCAAATGTTTTTGGGAAATGATTTTTATAAATCAACTCCTGTCTGTTCTGTCTGGCAATATCTTTCTCACGTTCACGTGCTACGCGCTTCTCGTCGGTATCGGCAAACGGCGATGAGTGAAAAAGGCATAGGCCTGATACACGAGGCCCATAACTAGCAGCAAACTCAAGCGCAACGTACCCGCCCATTGAGTGACCCACAACAGCAGCATCTTTTATATTCAACTCATCAAATACTCTTATTACACAATCCGCCATTTCAGACATGGTAAGCGACTCATGCGTGCAGCCCGATGAGCCGTGTCCGGGCAAATCTATCGCCACACACCTATAGTTTGCAGAAAAATGCAGCAACAACGATTCAAATACCTCCTTGGTTTCCAGATAGCCATGCAAAAAAACTACAGCAGGCCCACTCCCCTGCACGCTATATGATATTTGCGATTCATTATGAATCAATATTTTGCTTTCCATGTTGTAGGTTTATTATCCTGCATAAAAATAAAATAGTTTTGGCAATACACATGTATCACCAAAACTATTTGTATGTAGGTAGAATAATCTCAGATTAGTTGCTGGGGGAATTTACCGAATGATCCAAACTTTTGATCATAATAACCAGTATAGTAAGCATCAGATTATTTGCCTGACGCTTATTATCTTCCTCATCAGCTTCTTCGCTTTCGCCAAGTTCGTTGAACAAGAAATCGACCAAATGCTCTTGGGGATTAGAATTAAGTTCACTCAATGCATTTTCGTATTCATCGGTTTCAGGCTGGGTATTCAGAATTTCGAGCAGATGCAAATGTCTTTTTTCCAACTGATCTATATTGGCAAATTCGACTCTCGGTATTAGGTTTATTTGTTCTTTGAAAGCCAACCATATAACCAAAGCATATTGGTAAACTGCGTCAACTTCGGCAATTCCTTCTTCTTGCGCCATCTGAACAAAATTGATTATATAGCCCAATAATTCAGGTTGTTCAGAATACAAAGTATCTATTCTTTCCTGATTGAGCTCAGGTTGCTGCATTACAAAATCGATAGCTTTATCAATGCTTTCGTGTGAAATAACGATCATTTATTTAGTTTTTTGCTGTTGAGTATTTTTATTTTGTCTTACATAATTTCTTGTCTCAAACAACAAGTAACCAATAAGAAGAAGTATTACAAGTGAAGAAGTAGCCCATGAAATGGTATTTCCGAGTGCGAACGAGCGAGGCTCAAATTTAAATTCAACTTTATGCTTTCCGGCAGGTACTATCAAACCACGAAGCACATAGTTGACACGGAAATGCGGTACAGGTTTCTCGTCGATGTATGCATTCCAACCTTTATCATAGTATATTTCCGAAAACACAGCTATGTTTGGTTTTGAGGTATTTACCTGATACATGAGGTAATTTGGCTTATAGATAGCCAAGCCCATAAGCTGGGGAGCAGAATCGGGCTCATTTTTAAAATCTTTGAGCAGATCTGCAAATCGCTTATCTACAATCACAGTTTCACGCGGGTCAATATTCCTGATGGCATGAATCTCTTCATCCGCATTTTCAACCAATTGATAATTGCTTACCAACCATACACTGCCTAAACTTGACATATTCACCAGATATCCATTCGGTCCATAAATCACGTATTTGGTATTGAGCATATTCAGAGCATTCGCATTGTTGAGAATACTGTCGAGACCACGCTCAGTAATGGTTTGCGAACCTAAAGCTTGCTGAAGTTGCATGATTTCAGGAAACAGAGTGCTGTCAATTAATTCCTGATAGCGACGTAGTTTTGCACCATGATAACCACCTATAGATTTGTGGAAATAAGGTGTATAAGCATCGTTGAACACATTTCGGGTAAGATTGAGTACGCGATAATTTTGGTCTGCATCTTTCTTGATAAGTTCATCGGTTTGGGTCATAGCAAACTGGTTGCGCATAACACTTTTACTTACAAAATCATCTTCGTTGAGGTAACGACGACTCACAGTCCATAGGTCGGCAAGCACAAACACAGCCAAACCAATCATGATATACTCTTTTTTGAACTTGGTGGTTGCACCTACATAAAGCAGAACCAAAGCAGCCAAAATAAATCCGAGCGAACGGAAAGCATCTGACCTCATCATTGCTGCTCGGTCAGTATGCACAGAGTCCATATAAGAAGTAAGCATTTGCTCTGTCATACCCGCATTGCGCAGCTGTGAAGCAATCATATCATCGTTCTGGCCTTTGAAAGCGAACAAATAGCTACCAAGTATAGCAATAATCAGGATGATGCCTCCAGCCACACCGGCAGACATATACAACTTGCGCAGCGCAGCCTTTTTATCGCTAATTTTGAGAAACTCATTGAGGGCCAAAACAGCCATAAGTGTAGCGACCAGGTTGGTAACTACCAATATCATAGATACAGTACGGAACTTATTGTATAATGGGAAGTAATAGAAGAACAAATCGGTGAACCATTCAAAATTGCGTCCCCAGGCCAGCAGCACAGAGAGCACCACTGCGCCTGATATCCACCAAAGTTCTGGCCCGCGAATTACAAAAAATCCAAGTATAAAAAGGAAAAATATAATGGCGCCAAAATACACAGGACCCGATGTAAAAGGCATATCGCCCCAGTAGGTTGGTGTATTTTGCACTACCATAGCTGCTGTCTGAGCAGGCAGCCCTTGGTCAACCAGGGTTTTGAAGGTTTTTGAATCACCATCGAGCGTTTCTACACCACCCCCTTTGAAATTTGGAATAAAAAGAGTGATTGTCTCAAGTTTGCCGTAGCTCCACGCCAAAGCATAATCTTTATCTAATCCTCCAGATTTTTTCTCATCTGCTTTTTTAGTAAGTTCAGATTCGCCACGTATACTTTCTTTGCCATACTCGTAGGTAGTCCACAAATCGCGTGTAGCAGGCACTATAGCCAGCATAGCAGCAAGAAGCAAAAGTGCTGAAGCTTTGAAAAAAGCATTCAGGGTTTTGTTCCTGATTGCATATACAAAATGTACTGCAACTACTATAAGAATGGTAAGTGCAAGGTAATAAGTTATCTGTACGTGGTTGGTGGCTATCTCAAGCCCCAGAGCCAGCATGGTGAGCACCGAGCCAGCTATCAGCTTTCCACGGTAAGTAAGCATCACACCAGCCAGTACAGGAGCCATAAAGGCAATAGCATAGGTTTTGGTTATATGGCCAGCTTCTATGATTATAATATTGTAAGATGCAAATGCAAACGCCAATGCCCCGAGTACCGCCAAGGTACGATTCACATTGAACGAAAGAAGCAGAATATAAAAACACAGCAAATAGGTAAATACTATGGCTACTGTGCTATATGGCAAACCAAAACGCAATGCACGCAACAAGTATACATACACATTGGAAGGTGTTGAACCCTTAATCTGATATGCAGGCATACCGCCAAACATGCTATTGGTCCACTGCGATTCTTTTCCTGGATTGTTTTTTTCAAATTCGTTTAACTCTTGAGCCATGCCTTGTGCATGTATGTAGTCCATCTGCGGGATTTGCTTCCCATCGAGTACAGGATAGAAATAAACAAAACTGATAATGATAAAGCCCAATACAATAGCCAAATGCGGCCAAACGTTGAGAAGAATTTTCTTGATATCCATATTTATGGTCCTATTTTTCAAATTATTCTAAATTCCTGAGTAAAGCGTTCAAATCAACCTTACTTTTAATCACCTGATACAAATCCTCTGCAACCACACGTTCTTGTTTCATTGTATCGCGGTGACGAACGGTAACTGTATTGTCCTGAAGGGTCTGGTGATCTATGGTAACGCAATATGGAGTACCAATTGCATCTTGCCTTCTGTAACGCTTACCAATGGTATCTTTCTCCTCATACTCACAATTGAAATCAAATTTCAGGCTACTGAGTATTTCGCGTGC
>JAIFMY010000242.1 GCA_020048155.1 Bacteroidota bacterium | reverse complement strand
TGCTCAACGAGCCCATGGTTTTTACCGGATTTGGCTACATGACAGGGCTGCATGCCCCCGGACGCAAAGGTTTGGGAAATTTTCTGCCGGCAGTACACCATGCCACCCTGGCTCAGGCCATAGGCGCCCGCATGATACGCAAAAACGTAGACAATGTAAACATAGGTACTACATACTCCTGTTCTTACATAGAGCCTGCTTCGCAAAGTAAAAAAGATATAGAAGCTGCTGCCAGAATAGACGCCCTGCACAACCGCATTTTCATAGAACCTGTGCTTGGGCTGGGCTACCCTACCGATACCCTTCCTTTGCTCAAAAAACTAAAGAAATATCAGCTTCCGGGCGATGATAAACTCGCTCAGTTCGATTTCGATTTTATTGGCATACAAACCTATTTCCGCACTATAGCCAAATATGCATGGGTACCCTACCTGTGGGCAAAGGAAATACCTGCCGACAAGCGCGGAGTGCTACACAATGAAATGATTGGCGAAGTGTACCCGGAAGGAATATATCACCTGCTCAAAAAATTTGCAGCATACAAGCATGTTCACAAGATTTATGTAACCGAAAACGGAGCCTGCTTTCCGGATGTGCTGGAAAACGGAAGGGTGCATGATGCTCAGCGGGTGAAATATTTTCAGGACTACCTCAACCAAACGCTCAGGGCAAAAAACGAAGGCGTACCTCTGGAAGGTTATTTTGCATGGTCGCTCACCGATAATTTTGAGTGGGCCGAAGGCTACCGCACACGCTTCGGGCTGGTGCACGTAGATTTTGCTACGCAAAAGCGTACACTCAAAGATTCTGCGCTCTGGTTCAAAGATTTTCTGAAGAAATAGAAATTAAAATCTCTTACATAATCAGCAATTTCCAGACAGAAAGCCAAAGCGGCATCATGAACAGGCTGAATATATAGGTGATGAACATAATACTGCCAATGCGCTGTATATCGCCACCATAGGCCCGCAATTGCAGTATGATAGCTGTTGCTGGTGCTGCCGATGCTTCTATTACATAAAAATCGGCCAGCAAGGGCTGATCTACATAAGTACGGGTATAGAACAATATGCCTACGATGGTAGCAGGCAGCAGACCGTATTTCACCAAAAGTATACGCGACGTGTCCCACAAGTTTGGAAACGATGCAAGAGAAATACTCCCCAATGCAGCTCCCAGCACAAAAGTAGCTACCGGAACTGTAGCATCGCCTACCAGTTTTACGGAATCTACAATCACCATAGGCACATGCACATGCATGCCGGTGAGCACAAGCGCCAGACTCAGCAGATTGCTCACCACAGGTGGCGTGATGAAATCGGTGAATTTGACTTTAGCCATACTCACATCGGAAGTAGTGAGTACTTTGCCAAGGCTCCAAAGTACAGGATTGAAACCCAAAATAAATAGAAAAGTATACAACGCAAATTCATCGAACTGGGTGGGATATAATATTTTGCCTATAGGCAATACCAGATATCCCGCATTCTGAAACCCGGCCAAAGGGAGCAGGTTGCGTTTTTGACGTAAGGAAGGTAAAAATAAAAGTGCCGCTATACCTACACCTATCAGGCTTACCAAAGTTCCACTCAACGGAATTATCCACCAGTTGGGCAAAACATCGGGATTGAACATTTTAATGGTATTGGAGAAAACCATGGCAGGAAGAAAAACCATGACCGTGGTCTGCGATAGTCCTGTTACATGCTCTTGCTTTATGATTGAACGTTTTACCAGAAATCCAGCCAAAAGGATGATAAGAAATATTTGAGCCACTGCCATAAACATAGCTCCGAATGTTTCAGCAAATATTGCCTCCATGCCTCAGGTGGTATGTATTTTTAGTTTAAAATGGTTGGCCAGTTTTTCCAAATTGCCAAAACCTGTTTCGGAGAGCGCGCGTATGGCAATTTCAGCGCATACCACCGAGTCTTCGAGCGCATTGTGGTGCTGAAATGTAATACCAAAAAAATCGGCCATGGTGTTCAGTTTGTGATTTGGCAGGTTTGTCCACATCTTGCGCGAAAGTGTAACGGTACACATATATTCCATGCGTGGAATGGCCACATCATATCGTTTATACAATGCCTTTAGCACTCCCATATCGAAGGCTGCATTGTGGGCTATGATGGTAGAATCGGTAGTAAACTCTTCAAATTCGGCTCGTATGGCATCAAACTCAGGTTCATGTTCTACCATTTCGGGAGTTATGCCATGTATGTCAATGTAGCGGGGATGAAAATAAAAATCGGGCGGACGAATAAGCCAATATTTGGTACGGGTTACTTGTCCGTTTTCAACCTGAACAAGCCCCAATGCGCATGCACTATCGGAGCGGGGATTAGCTGTTTCAAAATCTATGGCCGTTATTTTCATGGCACTTTCTCAAAAAATTATTTCTTGCGAATGTAAACCAAATTCGGTGAATGTTTGCCCTTTTTCATGCACAATTTGGTACGGCTTACCCGGGGTTTTTATTTTCATTTCTTTACAAAAAATCAGAAGAAAATGTTCAGCATTTCATCGCTTTCATTCTTAGTCCATTGTAGCAATAAACTTTGTATTTCGGCAGGTATATGAAATTTTCCGATGAAAGTCTGATGTACCTCTGGCATTTCCCATGGCATCATATTGCTTTGCATGCGTTCTATTCTACCATTTTTTACAAAAAACTCTATAAACCCGCCATCTTCAAGTTCATTCCGGAATGTATACTCAGGGGATCGGGCAAAAATCCAATCGGGGGTCAGATATTTTTCTGAAGCCAATTGGCAGCATTTCTCATACTCATCAGGCAGTACTTCGCGCTTGCGTTCCAAGTCGAAATACTTAAGCAAATGCAGCACGAGTCCGTTTTTAAACCCATCGAACGAAATGTTCCAATAATTAGATATATTGGTAACAGAAGACGAAACTGACTGAATTCCTTTGGTAGTGTACCTGGCCTTTTGGTGGTGTAACAATCCGTTGAGCGACTTTAAATCGGCATCGAACAGCAATGTACCGTGGTGTATCACACGGTTGCTGCGCACATGTTCTGCATTGCCCGATACTTTGAAGCCATCTGCAAGTATATCGTTGCGTGGGCTAAACGCTGCCGGAACGCCATTTGCAAGCAAATAATCAAGAATAGGCTGCATGTAGGTTCTGAACTTTACCGGTAGTCCATCGGTAGCATTCAGAATAAACGTAAAATTCAGATTACCGGCATCCTGAAACACAGTGCCACCACCCGAAAGCCGACGACAAACAGGTATGCCCAAGCGATGCGCTATAGGCAGGTTTACCTCACGTGCCAGCACCTGATGCTTACCAAGCACAATGCACGGCTCGTTTTGCCATAAAACAATGTATTCTTCGGTTTTATTCCCGAACAGAATCTCTTCGAGTGCCAGATTGGCATTGGGATTGGTATACTGACTTACAATGAGTTGCATGAATCTGTTTTTATTCTTCTGCGTGCAATTGTAAAACCTGCACAAACAGGCTGCAAGCACACTAAAGTAGCACATTTTATTATGTGTAAACCTACCTGAGCACCAAAAGGCAATCAAAACTTGAAACGTATGTTTAACAACACTCTTTCAATGAGATTGATGTTTTTACTTTTTAGGAAATGAATATTGAGTTAAATTCGCACCTTCAAAAAAGAACCGAAAACGAGTGAAAAAAGAACAGCGCCGAGATCCGGCCATTAAGGATTTACTTGAAACCGAAATTCTGGAAGCAATTATCCGGAAGGCTCAGGTATGCCATATGGCTATGGTAGATGGCGACAAGCCTTATGTGCTAGGTTTCAATTTCGGTTACGTACCCGGGGCCATATACCTGCACTCGGGCATGCGAGGCAAAAAATTTGATGTGATAGCCCAAAACCCCAATGTAGCAGTATATTTCGATGTTGACCATCGTCTTTTTGCACGCAATCATGAGGTTGGCTGCTCGTGGCGCATGGCCTACCGCAGCGTTTTGGCGCATGGTAAAGCATGTCTCGTAGAAAATTTTGATGAAAAGGTAATGGCACTGAACCTAATCATGAAACAGTATTCTGATAAAGATGACTACGTATTTGGCAAGCCAGCGGTAAACAATGTGGCCATCATTCGAATAGATGTACATGAAATGACCGGTCGTTCATTCGAATACTAATTCCGTTTTTTCACCCTAAAACAATAAAGCTAATTCAATTTTTAAAAACTATATACGCATTATAATTAAACCATTTATGAATAAGAAACTAGCAGTATTAGCCCTTGGCGGAAACGCCCTTTTGAGATCGAACCAACGTGGTACCATTGAAGAACAGGAACAGGCATCGGAAGATACCATGCGCAACCTCATTTATCTGTTACGCGAAGGGTACGAGCTCATCATCACCCATGGCAATGGCCCACAAGTAGGCAACATCATGATGCAAAACGATGCAGGACAAATCATGTACGACCTGCCTGCTATGCCTTTGGATGTATGCGTGGCCGACTCACAGGGTAGCATAGCCTACATCATAGAGCGCCAGTTGCGCAATGTTCTGCGCGATGCAGGCATACAAAAAGACGTGATGTCCATCATAACCGAAGTGATGGTAGACATAAACGACCCGGCTTTCAAAAACCCAACTAAAGCCATTGGTAAAATTTACCCCAAAGTAGAAGCCGATAAACTGGCTGCCGAAAAAGGTTGGATTTTCAAGAAAAGCCCAAAAGTGGACGATGGTTGGAGACGCGTTGTGGCCAGCCCTACCCCACTCGATATTTTCAATAAAGAAGTAATTGGAAGCATAGCCCGTGGTGGTACCATAGTGATAGCTGCCGGTGGTGGAGGTATACCTGTGTACATCGACGAGAAAAACCATGTGCGCCCTGCTGAAGCGGTCATTGACAAAGACCTTGCTTCTGCTCTGCTGGCTTCGCAGATAGGTGCCGATGAGTTTTATATTCTCACCGATGTGCCTTATGTATTCATAGACTTCAAACAACCCACCGAGCGGAAAGTAGAGTTTCTGAATAAAAAAGATACCGACCAATACCTGGCCGATGGCAAATTCGGTGAAGGCGATATGGCTCCAAAAATAAAGGCATGCCTGAGTTTCATAGAAAAAGGTGGTCGCAAATCTGTGATTACTGAAGCCACTAAACTGGAAGATAAAAAATATGGTACTAAAATAACCATGGAATACGAAGATTAAATCTTTAGCCTCAATATTTTAAAAGGTTAAATTTGGCGACACCGGAGATTTTTATTCTTCGGTGTTTTTTTTGTAAAATCTGCCTTGATAAAGTATTTAATTTTTGTATATTTAGAGAAATATTTGCTTCAAGGCCTTAGCTTTCTGCAAAAATTGAGTTCACTATTCGCCTGTTTATATAGCAAATATGCAGGAATGTTTGTTTTATTGCCAAGTGTTTTTATTTCATCTAAAATATTATTCTGAACATGAAAATTACCATAAGTACTATCACACAAAAAGACTTGCCTCTGACATGGGAAGCATTCACCAAACCTGAACATATAGTAAATTGGTATTTTGCCAGCCCAGATTGGCACTCACCAAGAGCCAGCAACAACCTACAAGTAGGCAGCTCGTTCAATATACGCATGGAAGCCCGCGACCAATCTGCGGGATTCGATTTTGAAGGCTTTTATGATGAAATAAAGGTACATGAAAAGATAGTATACCATTTGGCCGACAACCGTGTAGTGGAAACTACTTTCAAAAAAACAGATTCAGGAGCACATGTAACCCAAATGTTCGACACTGAAGATATACACTCCGCCGAGCTTCAGAAAAATGGCTGGCAATCTATTCTCGATAATTTCTGTAAATACACAAACGAACTGTAATTCATTTATTTGAATAATATATCCCAATTTTCGCCAGTTTCATTTAGGTAAAATCGTTATAAACATGACTGCAAAAATATTCATAAACCTGCCGGTTCTCAGTGTAAATGTGGCAAAAGATTTTTATCAGAAAATGGGGATGATAAATATTCCGGAGTTTTCTGATGATAACGCAGCCTGTATGATGTACAGTGGCGAAATATATGTGATGCTACTAACTCACAATAAGTTTGCAGAATTTATAAGCAAACCGATTGCAAATACCAAGCAAACCGCATCTATGATACTTAGCTTGAGCGTTGAAAATACAGAAATGCTGCATTTGCTTATGCAAAAGGCGCTGAAAGCGGGTGCCACAGAGCCACGACCGGCCATAGATTTGGGTTTCATGCAACAACGCAGTTTCGAAGACCCGGATGGGCACCTATGGGAAGTAATACATATGGATACCACCAAATTGCAATAAACCATAAAAATAAAGCCTTATGGAAAAGGCACAATACAAAAGTATTCAATTCCACTTCTTCACCGGTACCGGAAACTCCGGTAAGGTTTGTGAATGGATAGCTGCCACAGCTAAGGAAAAGGGCATAGAAACAGCCAGTTATAAAATTACAGAACCTTTTATGCCTATAGAATCCCCGCCCCAAGATGCACTTATTGTATTCGCATCTCCCACGCACGGGTTTAATTATCCACCCATTATGGTGAAGTATCTACTCAATTTTCCGAAAGGGAAAAACCATATTGCGCTTATAAATACCCGAGCGGGTATGCTCATCGGTAATTTTGTCACCCCCGGCTTGTCGGGCATTGCGCTGTATCTGGCCGCATTTATTCTGTGGCTGAAAGGCTATAAGGTACGTGCTATGTATCCGGTTGATCTGCCTTCAAACTGGATATCTATTCACCCCGGGCTCAATATGTCCACCATCAAAAAATTGCACATCATAAACAAAGCCAGGGTAAATAAAATGTCTGAAAAATTGCTGAACGGAGACTCCAATTATAGGGCACTTTTTGATGTTGTTCAAGATATTCTCATCAGCCCCATTTCATTGCTCTACTACCTCATGGGCAGGTTTTTACTGGCCAAAACATTTTATGCCTCTGCCAATTGCACCAATTGTGGCCTGTGTTACAAAAAATGCCCGGTACAAGCTATCAAATTAATAAACAACCGACCATTTTGGACAATACATTGCGAGAGCTGCATGCGGTGTATGGGCAACTGCCCCGAAAATGCCATAGAAACCAGCCACGGGTTTACTTTTGCTTTTTTTTACCTCATATATGCCACCCTAATAGTATGGTTTTATACACTAATTGATATGACAGGCATTCAGATACAATACTATTGGTTGAAAATGGGATTAGAATTCACAATAGGTATAACGTTTTTTAGTGTAGCATATTATGCAATGCATTACCTCATGCTCAATAAGTGGGTTCAAAAACTCATGGTTTATACCTCGCTCACCCATTTCAATTTTTGGGGACGCAGATACAAAGCACTCAAGGATAAAGATTTTGAGTAATAATTCAGTGCTAATAAGAGGCTGTCTAAAAAGGCAGCCTTTTTTTATGCTGCTATGTTTTGGATTTTACTGCAATAATAATTTGTCGGCATGATTTTGGACT
>JAIFMY010000209.1 GCA_020048155.1 Bacteroidota bacterium | reverse complement strand
CCATAGCTTCTTCGGGTATGTCAAATGTAGAAAAATTGAAATTGAGCGAAAAAGCACCCGAAGAAACTATACCTGCACGCCAAATTATGCGCCCATCGGTGAGGGTATCCCATTTTCCATTATATTTGCACGAAAGATGAACTTCCTTTAGGTCTGCAAACCGAAAAGGCATTGGTGCACCTTCATTTTGATTTATATTCTGAGGCAAAATGTTGTTTTCAGAACATCCATTCAATAATATGAATATGATAGTGAATTTTATGATAATGATTGTTTGAAATTTCATCTACTGGGCTTAAATTGAGGGACGTTATATTTTTTTTTGTTTTATATCAATCAGTTCAAATAATTGCCGAAATTTACAATGAAATTATAAAAATAATTACTGCTTATGGAAAAAGTTTTAATTACCTGGGATCAAAAACAATATGGATTGGGTATTACCCTCATAGACGATCAACATAAAAAGCTGGTAGACATCATCAATAAACTCTTCAATTCGCTGCTTTTGGGAAAAGCTGACAATTCTGTGCCCGAAACTCTCAAGGAATTGATTGATTATACAAACTACCACTTCAAGGCCGAAGAAGATTTGTTTCATATATATTACTACCCAAAAACCGATGAACATGAATTTGAGCACAATCAGTTTTTAACCAAGATGTATGAACTGATGGAAAAGTCGAAAACCAACGTAAACGTAGTTTCATTTGAGTTGATGCAATACCTGAAAGACTGGTTGCTCAATCATATTTTGGTTTCAGACAGAAAGTATGTGCCTTTCATGAAAGCTAAGGGGCTCTAACTCAATTTTTACATTTTCATTTTGATGACTACATGAGGCACATTCGTACACTCTTATTGTTGTTATTCCTCATGGTCTATGCTCCGTTTGGCCAGGCTCAGTCCATCAAAAAGGCATATGCGCATATGCAGAACAATAGGCTCGAAGATGCGAATGAAATTTTCGGTAAGCTCATTGAAAAGCAAAAAGATGAAATTCCGGCCAGATACGGCATGATGCAACTCTACCTCATGGGCTTGCCTATGAAAGATCCGGCTCTCTTGCGCAATATTCGTATTTTCAGAAACAAATATGCAAGAATCGATTCGCTTGAAAAACAGAATCTGTATGCGGATTTTGAAATTTCAGACGAACGGGTCAATATTTTGCTGCAAGACATTGGTTCTCAATTGTTGAAAAAAGTATTGCCCCTCAAGCAACTCACCGACATCGAATCGTTTATTCAGGATTTTAACGGCACTCCTATAGCCGTGGAAGCCATAAAAATACGCGATTTGTGGGCCTACGAAGAAATGATGGTAGAAAACACTTTTCAGTCGTATGAAATATATATGGCCAAATACCCCGAATCGGTGTATACGCCCGAAGTAAAGAAGAAATACGAACAATCGTGGGCAAAACTTTTCAGGACTTTTACACACCAGGGAGAGTGGCAACTGGTGGAAGAATTTAAAACCAAATACAATGCTTACCCATACAAAGACAGCATTATCATAGAATTGAACCTGGCATCGCTGGCCAAAGCGCTTACCCTAACACGTGGGGTGAACGAGATAAACCGCACAGGATATATAGAATACATAAAAAAAGCCGCTCCACGCGAGCTGGCTTACGTTGCACTCATGCGTCTGGCCGAGCCCTATCTGCTCGAAAAGAATTACACAGGAGCCATAGCCTTGCTGGATAGTTTCAAAACCTACTTTTCGCCCCAAACCCGCATCGATAGCATTATCCATATTCTCAATCAGGCAGATAAACCCATACATATACAAAATGCAGGTACCGGTGTAAATACCACACGTGACGAATATAGCCCGGTGCTTTCGGCCAATGGGAAAAGACTATATTTCTGTACCCAAAAAAGAAAGGAAAACCTGGGTGGCGAAGATGTATTTTACTCCGAATTGGGTATTTCGGGCTGGGGAAAAGCGGCTATACTTTCGGGCATAAACACCGAAGGCAACGAAGCTCCAGAGTCGCTTACTGCCGACGAAAACTATATCACCCTTTTTTCGGGTGCCAACAATGGCGATTTGCTCATCTCTGAATACACACCAAACGGATGGATAACCCCAAAAGAGTTTCTATTTTTCAATACCGCTTATTTTGAGGGCGATGGCATGATTTCACCCAATGGTGGCGCACTCATTTTCAGTTCCGACAGACCGGGCGGTGTGGGGCGTTTCCAGCAGCGAGGCAATCTGTATCATGGCGCCTTGTGGGGAAATACAGATATCTGGATTTCATTCCGCACCGAAACAGGATGGACTGAACCCATGAATTTGGGAACAGATATAAACACACCATATGCCGAAAATTCTGCTTATCTGCACCCCGATATGCGTACCCTCTATTTTAGTTCCGATGGTCACCCCGGGCTAGGCAGACTCGATGTGTTCATGACTTACCGAATGTACGACACCTCTTGGGTACATTGGACTAAGCCCGTTAATCTGGGCAAACTAATAAATACTCCTGATGACGAGTGGGGATATAAAATTACTACCAACGGGAAGCAGGCATATTTTGCATCACGCCAAAATCGCAATCATGATATTTTTTTCATGGACCTGCCGGATATTGTAAAGCCTAAGCCCATAGTGGCAGTTACCGGAAAGCTAGTAGATAAGTTTCAGAAACCTATTTTGGGTAAAATAGTTTGGGAAGATACCCAAACAGGGAAAATAGTGGGCATAACCACCCCAAATCCGTTCGATGGAACTTATTATATGGCACTCACAGAAGGGAAAACCTATACTTTTTATTTCGTTCATCCGGACTATTATCCGGCAGGCTCGCAGCTAGATCTCACTCAAGGAAATACGCCCGATTCGAATCTCGAAATTCAGTTGGTGCGCACAGATAGCCTGCTCAACGGCCAAAAGTCGGTTGCTCTGAGGAATATTTTCTTCAATTTCGACTCTTACGAGCTCAATTCCAATTCATTTCCCGAACTTAACAGGCTAGTAAATTTTCTGAACAATAACCCCGGTATTCGTATAGAAGTGAGTGGGCATACAGATTTTGAAGGAACCGAAGCATACAACCAAACCCTGTCGCAAAACCGCGCAAATGCCATACGCGATTATCTGCTCAAAAAAGGAATCCCCCCTATGCGCATCACTGCTGTGGGGTATGGTACTAATTTTCCGATTGTTACAGGCGGCAACCGCCAAAAGCAGAAAGCAAACCGAAGGGTGGAATTTAAGGTTTTAACCCAGTAAAATAGCAATATGTTGTAAAACATACGTTTGCAACAATCGTTTGAAACATTGTTTAGCAATGGTTTTTAATACTTTATGCGCTTTCTCCTTATTCCTGCTCATAAAATTGATTATATTTGAAAAAATATTCATGCAATTATGAGAAAATTTATACCTATTACTTTCATTCTGCTGCTGATGCATGGGCTGATAAACGCACAGCTCATTACAGCTGTTCCTGCATTTCCTACCGATGCCGACTCGGTAGCCATTTATTTCGATGCATCGCTTGGCAACAAAGCCCTGAAAGGCTATACAGGTGATGTATATGCCCACACCGGTGTGATAACCGATAAAAGCACTTCGGGCTCAGACTGGAAATACGTTAAAACCAACTGGGGCGTGAATTCGGAAGAAACCAAACTTACACGCATAAGTACCGATAAATATGTACTGAAAATAAAACCGGGTGTAAGGGCTTATTACAATGTTCCCGAAGGCGAAAAAATTGTAAAAATGGCTTTCGTTTTCAGAAGCAGCGATTCTAAACTCGAAGGAAAAAGTGAAACGGGTGGTGATATTTACTACGATATTTATAGCGACAAATTGTCGGTAGATATTGTAACTCCGGATCAGAAGCCGTATATCATAAATGTAAATACTACGGTGGTCATAAAACTGGCTGCCAATAAAGCCGACTCGGTGCAATTGCTCATAAACAATGTAAGAAAATCGTCGACAACCGCAGCCGAGCTCAATGCAACTTATACTCCTATCCTCATGGGCAAATATTCGATAAAAGCTGTTGCCTGGGCCAACAATGAATCGGTAACTGATTCAACCTATTTCTTTGCAATGGGAGCCGTAAACGAAGCAGACCTACCATATGCCGGCCTGGTAGATGGTATAAACTATAAAGATGCAAATACCGTGACACTGGTTCTGTATGCACCTTTCAAAAACTATGTTTTTGCAATTGGCGATTTCAGCAACTGGGAAGTAAATGCCGATGTACTTATGAACCGCACCTCCGATGGCAAAAGATACTGGATAACCCTCAGCAATCTGGAAGCAGGGAAAGAATACGGTTTTCAGTACCTAGTAAATGGAAACCTGCGTATTGCAGATCCTTACACCGATATGATACTCGATCCGTGGAACGACAAATACATACCCGCAAGCATTTATCCCAACCTCAAAGCTTACCCCGAGGGTCTGACCACAGGCGTAGTAAGCGTATTCCAGACCAACAAAGCTGCTTATACATGGAAGACTGCAAACTTTACCCCTCCTGCAAAAGAAAGCATGGTAATATATGAGCTGCATGTGCGCGATTTTACCGCCAACAGCGACATACAAACCGTGATAGACTCTTTCAGCTACCTTAAAAAATTGGGCATAAACGTACTTGAACTAATGCCTGTGAGCGAGTTTGAAGGCAACGATAGCTGGGGATACAACCCTGCATTCTATTTTGCCCCCGACAAAGCATACGGCACACGCAATAAACTTAAAGAACTAATAGACAGCTGCCATACCAACGGCATAGCAGTGTTACTAGATATGGTTCTGAACCACTCTTACGGCCTTAGCCCACTGGTGCAATTGTATTTCGACGGTACTAAGCCCACCACTCAAAATCCTTGGTACAATGTAACTTCGCCAAATACTGCATATTCTTGGGGATACGATTTCAATCACCAGAGTGCCGATACCAAAATATTTGTAGACCGGGTGAATAAATACTGGCTCACCGAATATAAATTCGATGGGTTCCGCTTCGACTTTACCAAAGGTTTTACCAATACTCCCGGCGATGGTGGCGCATTTGACCAACAACGCATAGACATACTCAAGCGTATGAATGCCGAAATAAAGAAAGTAAACCCGAATGCCATAGTGATACTCGAACATTTTGCCGACAATGCCGAAGAAAAAATTCTGGCTGCCGATGGCATGTTTGTATGGGGAAATATTACATACTCATTTGGCGAAGCCGCTATGGGATGGCACGAAAACAACAAATCTGACTTCACTTGGCTTTCGTACAAAGCCCGCCAATACACTACCCCAAACGTAGTGGGTTATATGGAAAGCCATGACGAGGAGCGCATCATGTTCAAAGCACTAACCTATGGCAACACCATGAACAATGTGTACCCAATAAAAAACAATGTGGAAAATGCACTCGACCGCTCGCAGTTGAATGCACTATTCCTCATGTGTACTCCCGGCCCAAAAATGATTTGGCAGTTTGGTGAACTTGGTTACGATATAAGCATAGATTTCAATGGGCGAGTAGGTCGTAAGCCAGTAAAATGGGAATATTTTCAGGAACCATCCAGAAAAAAATTATATGACGTTTATTGTGCAGTGAATAAACTGAAAACAAAACAAGCTGCTATGTCGTCGTCAGATTTTACTACCTCATACACAGGTACGACCAAGAGCCTGACTATCAAACATGCCGATTTCGACCTGATTCTTGTGGGCAATTATGGTGTGTTCCCCGAAGAGGCTACCGTTACATTTACCAAAACCGGATGGTGGTACAACTACCTTACTGGCGACTCGGTGCAAGTAACCGATCTTACAACCAAATTTGTGATCAATCCTTCGGGATTCCGTTTGCTTACTTCCAAAAAAATAGCAAATTCAAGCACCATAACGGCACTTCCCGGAAACGGAATAAGCAGCAAAATGGCCATGCAATCTTTCCCCAACCCATTTGTGAACGAAGTGGTATTCAGCATCGACTCTGAAACCAGCGAACAAGCAACCATGAGCATATATTCCATTGGTGGCAAACTGGTGCACAACCAACAGATAAACCTGAATGCCGGAAACAACCAAATAAGCTGGAATACAGACCATCAGGACTTGGAAAACGGATTGTATGTATGCGTTGTTCACTCAAAATCTGCAAGTTATATTTGCAAAATAGTAAAAAACTAAGCAAATAAGCGGTTTGGACGCTAGTATATGTATATTTAGCAGCAAACAATACAAAATATAACTCTCATATACAATACATTAGCCGGATTTTGAAATCCGGCTTTTTTTTTTCACTTTTGCAATCGTATTCAGAAGCAACTTGATATGGGTTTTATAGCCGAATATTTATTAAAAAGGCGGATGGCTGAAGTGAAACGCACCCGTAGCTTTCACAATTTTAGTACTGCCAAAACTGTTGGAATTATTTTCAATGCATCATCGCAAGATAGTTACATACCCAGCAGACAACTTATACAGGAGCTCATGGCCGCCAATATACATGTAGTAGCTATGGGACTGGTCGATAAGCCAGAAAGCATGACCAACTTCCCGCACAACAAAGACATAGACTACACAGTGCCCTCTCGCCTGAAATGGAACGGCCTCCCCAAAGATCCCGCTTTAGAAGATTTCCTGAAAAAAGATATGGATATACTGCTCGAAATTTCGCTGCGCGATGATTTTGTGGTGAAGTATCTGGTTGCCTTATCTAAAGCCAAATTCAAAATAAACCGCTTCGACGATCCCGAACTTTTCGACCTCAGAATACATTCGAAATACGGAGTGAGTGTACCCTACTATATAGATCAGGTAAAACAATACCTGAGCCTGCTCAAAATGGCTGTCTGATTCACTTTTCAATCTCTTACATTAGATTTGTTTCGTTTACGTTTTTTATCATAAAATTTTTATCTTCGAAGCCAGTTCAAACTCCGAAATAAACAGTTCTATGATGAAATACCCATTTTCTGAAAACGCAAACACGGAAGTAACAAAATCAATAATATGGGTGTTCCATTACACCTTAAACTTATAATTTTATAGTGATGAAGCCCAATATATTCAAAGGAACAGGTGTAGCTGTGGTTACGCCTTTTACAGCTGACTATCAGGTAGACCATCCGGCTCTTGAGAGGCAAATACACATGCTTATTGAAAATGGCATAGACTATTTGGTAGCCCTGGGTACCACCAGCGAAGTAGCTACCCTGAGCGCCGAAGAGAAAAAAGCAGTGGTAAATACCATAAAGAAGACCAATGCAGGCCGCTTGCCCATAGTTGTGGGTATAGGCGGAAACAATACCAGTTTGGTAGTACAGCAAATACACGAACAGGACTTTCATGGCATTGCCGGCTTACTATCGGTAGCCCCATATTACAACAAGCCCAACCAGCGCGGGTTTTACGAACATTTCAAAGAAGTGGCCAAAGCTTCTCCCGTTCCGGTGATTTTGTACAATGTGCCCAGCCGCACCGCTGCCAATATAAATGCCGATACCATTTTGAAACTGGCTCACGATTTCAAAAACATTGTGGCAGTTAAAGAAGCTTCAGGAAACCTGGAACAGGTGAGTTTCATCCTGCGCGACAAACCGCATCATTTCGATGTTATTTCGGGCGACGATTTACTTACTGTGCCTCTGGTGGCACTTGGGGCTGCAGGGGTAATATCTGTAACCGCCAATGTATACGCGCGTAAGTTCTCACAAATGACCCATCTGGCCCTGAATGGCAAAATG
>JAIFMY010000024.1 GCA_020048155.1 Bacteroidota bacterium | reverse complement strand
TTCGATTTTTGCGGATACATTTGGGTCAAAAGTTCTATGAGCGATGTATCTTTTGTGGCTTTATATTCTTGCATGCGTGGTGTGTGTTTTTGTATTAAAAAATATCGGGAAACAGGAGTGAAAGTACTTTTTGCACTGAGCGATCGATGGTGAAATTTTGCTCTACGCGCTCGTAGCCGAGCTGTCCATAGTTTTCCTGCAAGTTCTTGTCGGTAAATACAGATATGGCTTTGGCCATGGCTTGGGTGTCGAATGGAGGCACAAGGATTCCGGTTTTTTCGTGAAGTACAATTTCCGGATTTGAGCTTATATTCCACGCTACCACAGGTTTGCGGGCCGCCATCGCCTCTACAAGTACATATCCGAAACCTTCCCAGTGCGAGGTAAGCACAAATACATCTATCGAGTGCATAAATGGACGGATATCTGTCTGGAAACCAAGAAATTTAAAGTATAGCATCAAGTTGTTTTTTTCTACCAAGGCTTTTATTTCATCTTCAAGACTACCGCTTCCGGCTATATGTATCTCGAAATCTATCTTCATTTCCTTAAGTTGCTGCGCTACCGGAATGAGGTGATGCAAGCCTTTCTGTTTCTCAAATCGAGCAGCAATGCCAACTACGAATTTCGTATTTGGGAGTGTTTCAGACTTGTATCCGGCATACCACGGCAGATTTATGCCGTTGTGTATGGTGTGTATTTTTTCTTTGGGAAAAAGATTGGGATTCTTTTCAAGAATAGTGGCTGCCGTAGCATTCGTATTGCTAATGACTTGGGTGATTATTTTTCGGAAGTAAAATCGATTGATGAATGAATTCTTAATAGGAATTGCGCTTCCTCTGCGATAGATTATTTTCGGTATTCCTGCTTTGCGTGCTGCCAGTCCGGCAAGTTTCATGTCTTGTGGCAGATTCATGATGATGGCACCTGCCTGAAATTTCAGAAAAAGTCCGGCAAGTTTCAATAATTTGGCAGGATTGAGAAAAGAAAGTTTTCCGGTTGCAAAAGGTATTACCGGAAGTCCTTCGGCTCTGGCTTTCTGATATAAAAGCCCGTGGGGGTGGGCAAATAGCACCAGGCGTAAACCCCTGTTGCGGAAATGTGTTGCCATTTCCAAGTGCCATTTTTCGCCTCCCCCCCAAGCTCGGGTGGTGTTGAAAAAAATTACAGTAGGTACATTTTCAGTACTAGTTTGCATCTTGTTTCTCGAGGTAAGTAATCACGGCGTATTTAGCAGCTGCCAGGATTTCGCGGTTTGCTTTTTCGGCCAGCATGCCTTTGCTGATATCTCCCAGCGACAGATATCCGTACAAGAGCATTAGCTGCAGTACCATGTCGTTTACTATGGTTTCGTGCGAGTAGCCTACCGGTATGTGCAATTGCGATGTTTTTTGGGCAAAATCAAAAGCAAATTCTTTTACATTGGGCAAACTGAGCAATTGGCTGTATGTTTCTGTAAAACTACTTAGCTCGTAGTGTATACCTGGGGTAACGAGTACTGGTGAGAATACCTGATTTTTGTCGAGCAGATTAAGTCGTTTAAATTTATCCATATCAGTACTTACCTGCAAATTGTCAAATCTACGGAACTCAACTGTGCGGTTGCGGTGCAACTGCCACAGGTAGTAGTTGTAGCGGTCTATTTCAGGGCTGGCTTTGTGATCTTTGAGTATATGGCTGTATTTCTGACGAACCAGATTTTTTACCCAAAGCTTATTCTGGTTTATTTCCGGGGTTTCAATCCGTACTTCCTGAATCAGTTTCTTGAGCTCCTCGGCGGCTTTTTGCGGGCCACTTATCTCGCGTCCTTTTTTGCCCAAGTCGGTGCTAAGCATCCCCAACTGTATACGTTTTCCACCTTTTTTCGAGTAGTTGGCATTCAATAGGTTGAGCAGGTTTTTCTTGTCTTCGTATTGTCCTTCTTTCGATATAAATGGCTGTCCGGCAGGTGTACTCGCCAAAGCATTGAAAAGGTTGCCAAATATGACCTTATCCAGCAACACACTTTTGGTAGTGTTCTCGTCGGGCATATACGTAAGCTCGAAGCGGTTGCGTATGATGTCGAAATGTACTTCGGTAATGGTGGCTTTGGTATTGCCTATGTCAATTTTCTTGCCTTTAAATATCTGTCCTACAACTTCCTCAATGTCGATTTTGTCCATGAGTTTGTACGACGAACCCAAGTAATATTTGTTGGTCTCGGGGTCGAGTACCCAATCAAGTACATCGTCGAGGTAATTTCCATGTTTATCTAGCAAAGCTACGATGTTTGGATCAGCAGGGTAGCGCATAAGGGTGCGCTGTATATGTGGGTGGTCGCCACTGGTTGCTTTTTCTTTTCGCTCGCCGTGTGAGTCGCGGTATAGCAGGAAATTCTCAGGATTGTCGTATCTGATGATACCAGCCTCAGAGCGGGCAAAATTGCTGGCTGTGAGCATGATGTCTATTTGGTATGGCACCGAAATGGTACATATGCCGCTGATGGTGCTACGTGAGTTCAGGTCTTCCACATTGCTGTCGGCAGCACTCTCAAACAGGGTATGGTAGTATTTTATATAGTCGGGGTCAAAGTCCGTAACGCGCGAAAAATCGCCCACTTCTTTACCAATGCCATAAATATTCCCATCACTGTCGGGGAACACGTGAAACATATCGCCGGCTATAAGTTTGATAGAGCGAATGCGGTTCAGGTCTTTTCGCAACCATTTGAGGGTAAGAGCGGCAAGCATTTCCGATTTGCCTACGCCACTATCGCCACCCACCATAACAGTGAAAATGCTGCCATCTTCTTCTTCTATAGCAAACAGAGAACCATGCACCGGAATACCGCCCATGTCTTTCACTTTGTCGTTGATCATCGTGAGGCGTGGTTTCTTTACATCGCCAAAGTAGTCTGCTTTTTTCTCCAAGGGCGTCACCAGTGTTTTTATGTTTCCTTTTGGCCCAGCTATATCAAAATATCCAATTTTGGGGTAAGAAATTACTTTTTCGGGAGCGCCTAAAAACAGGAGAATATCCGGAATGAAATCTTCGAGTTCCTGCACATTTACGTCGGTAATATCCAGCAATCGGGCATTGTCGGCCAGATACTTGATATATGCTTTGTGTATGATATAAAGCTCATTGAACAGACCGCTTTTTACAATTTTACAACGATAATCGCTGTAGTCCATGTTTTCGGTATACTTCACCAGTCGGTTTATGAAAAACTGCGTACCCGGACGAGTAGCCAGTTTTTTGATGTATTCGTTTGGCGAATTTTTCTCGGCTTCATTTTCCGGATTTTCGTTAGCAGTCTGGTCGAGTCTGTGGAAAGGGTATTCGCGTTTCTTGGCATCGGTGGCTATGCGTGTGTGGGTTTGTACCATACGCTCAGCTCCAATGACGCCCGAAGCACGCATGATGCGCGAAATCCACGACAATTTTCCTTCATTTACACTATCCAGTTCTATGCTGGATTTTATGTTTTTAGAGTAAATGGTAATACCATGCTGCACCATCTCGTTTATGGCCGAATTTTGTTGTAGGTAGTTCACCTCTGTGAGGCGCATCAGTGTATGGGTGTATTTGTCGAAATACTCAGTACTGCGGGTTTTGTTGGCAACGTCAATGATGTAGAGGCTTATTTTGCGTACTTCGCCGCGTATTTGCTCCACATCTATGCGTGTATTTCTGAGCAAATATAGTTCGCCTATTACTTGCTGAACCACAACCGGGAGTTTCGAATTTATATAGGCAGCCAACGCAGGGGCAGTCACATCTTCGAAGGTTTCTTGTATAAGCTCGCCAGTGATTGTGATTCTTCCCGAAATTTCATTCTGGAAAAATGATGTATTTTTCATCATATACAGCAACAAACATTGTTCCTCAAGTGTATACTTTTGGGTGAAAAGCGCATTGTAAAGGTGCTGTGCCAGCGAATCGGCTGCTGTTTTGTTGTAAGGGGCCTGTGATTCACGAATTTTTGAAGCAAACTTTTGCAAATATGCAGTTGCATACTGTTTTATATTGAGGGCTTCAAAGCCTATGGCCGTGATTTCGGTAAACTGATTCAAGGTAGTGCTCAGCAATTCCCATAACGTAGGTTCTGTCCCAGTGTTGGCGAATGGCAGATTGAAATGCAGCAATATTTCTTGAATGAATTTTCTGAGAATGCTGTTTATACCTTCCAGTTTTGCCAGATCTGAATGCAAATCGTCGCTGCCATCTATGGCCAGTGTTTTGAATTTGCCGGCAGAGAAAAGCAATTGCTCCATTTCCAGCAAAATCTCCTTCATGGTGTTCATTTTGTGCGGAAAGTCGAGTACATAGTTGTTTGGCTGATACTCAATTTTATTGTCAATGTATTTGAGCAGGGCTGTTTTTCCGTACTGTGCATTCACAGTTGCAAAATCCAGATTTTTGAGGGCGGGAATCTTCTTGTGAACCTCGGCCAAAAGATATTCATATACCCGTGTGAAAGCCAGACTGCTAATAAACTCACGTACATTGCGGCATTTGGCAATTTGGTCTGTAAATTCTATTACAGCATTTTTCGATTCGTGTATGCTGTTTATGCTCACACCGCAGTCTTGCGCAAAGGCATTGTACTGGGTCATAGCGCTGTATATTTTCAGGCTGTTTTGTTTTTTGTGCTTTATGGTGCGTATGATGTCAAAATCGTTTCGCACACTCTCCACAAATTCTTTATAAGTGCGCACTTCGAACAAACTGTCCAGAATTTCTTCGGAGCGCAAAGTTTTGTTTTTCTCATCGCGGCGCTGATCTATATAAGTTTTCCAATATCTAAGGAAAATGATAAGGGTGTTTTTGAGTTCTGCCCTGAATTGTTTGTAGCTGCCCTCGCTGCCGTCCAGATATCCGCCAAGCGATATGCGCACAAATCCGGTTTTATATGGAATGAGTGCTATACCTCTTTCTGCCGCTAGTTTTTTGGTGAATTTTTCCAGTCCCTGGTAAGAGGTTATGTCTTTCAGCACCAGATTAAATAAATACGAACCATCAGATGGCAGAACGCTCACATAATCTTCGTATTTATCCTTTATTACCTCTTTTGCTACTTCAAAGGCTATTTTCAGCCTTTTATTCGATTCGTTCCTGAAATTTTTATTTACCCTGAATTTATTCAAGGCGGTGGTAAGCTGGCTTTTATAAAAATTGAAAAATGGTATGCCTTTGTATTTGAAATCGTCGGGCAGGCGCAGTACTTCCAATTTGTCTATAGCTACCAGTTCATTTAAAAGGAAAAGGTGAAGTGGGCTTCCTTCGAAAGGTGACAACCTCTTCGCGCTCTTTTTGCTGTTTTGCTGACGATTCTGGTAAGCAGCCAATTCCAGTTTTATGTGGTTCTCCATTACTTTTCGGAAGCTATACACCGATGCATCTCTGGCTTGTTTGGCATCTACCAGATCCTTGAGCTTTTTGGCCTGCTGTGCGGCTTCCAGCATATTTACCAATATATAAAGCGAGAATGTATTGGCAGAAGCGCCTGTATTATTTTTTCGAGCAAAATCAATTGCTTCCACCCTGTTTGGCGATGCTGCTAGTGCACCTACTCTCAGGCCAGGACCGTTCAGGTTTTTGGTAGTCGAAAGCGAAGCTACTACGCTGATGTTGGCATAAGCGTTTATGTTGTTCATGATGTAGCGCGATATGGTGCGCCATTTGGGCTCGGTCTCGTCGGGCAGTTTTACCGAATCGTTGTAAGCTTCGTCTAGGAAAAGGGTAATGCGCGTGGTACTTACAAAGCGGAGGAACTCCAGCAAGTCCATTTCGTTGAAATTGGTGAAGCCCGATGGGTTGGAAGGGTCGTTGATGATGATAGTGAGGTTTTCGCAAAACAAATCCCAGAGCGAGCCCGACTCATCGAATAGCTGAAAACTACTCTTCATTCTTTGCAGTCGCACCAGCAGTCGTTTGAAATCTATTTTGCCTTCCTCAGTAAATCCAATTTCCAAGTCGAACGAGTTGATGTCGAACCTGTCGGCAGGAAACAAGTCCATATATTCCCACGAAGCATCGGCAGCGTAGAGTATATATGGTCGCAGCTTGTTGGCATCGTGCATCAGTATGTCACGTATTATCATTTGCACATCATCGGTGATGGTGGTTTTGTCCAGATTGGCCAAATCGGAGATGAATGCTTTGATGGTGTTTTTTTCTTCGTCGGTGCATTTTTGGTATTCCTGCAAAATGCCCAGGTCAATCAGAAAATTCTGGAATCGGCCTTTGTTGTCGGAAGAGTTTTCAGCTTTGGTGAGGTGGTTTTTATATTTCTCCAAAAACAGATTCAGACCGAAATTCTTGTGAAAATGATTATTGAGTGTGCGCTGGTAGTTGTTGGGTAAAATGTTGAGTATAGTCCTGCATTTGTTTACTATGGCTACATCGAGCGCCCTTAGTTTGCGTTGCAGCAGATATTCTCCATAGGTTTTTATCTGGTTGCGTCCTCCGCCTTCTACTATGGTGGCCAGATTTATTTTTGTATTTCCCGAATAAAAATATTGCCTTACGCGGTCTTCAAATTCATTGATGAGCTCCTTGTTCTGCTGTATACGCAATTTCGGATCGAGTGTATTCAGTATGAGCGAAATGAAATCGGAAAGCTTGATGAGGCTGTATTTGTCTTTGATTATTTGTTGCGAAAATTCATCGAATTTGAACAGCACTATGTCTTTGTCCGGATTATTGGTTTCCGAGAGTTGTGCTTGTTTTATTTGTTCAAGTTCTGCTTCGTAGTCTTTTATTTTTTGGTTGAGCAGGTTCCTGAATTTTTCAAGAATATTTTTGTTTATTTTTTCAATGATAAGCCTCAGATTTAGCTGGCTGTTGGCCATGGTACCCAACTTTTTGTTGTGCACTTTTTTCAGCGTATTTATGATGCCATTGTGCATGGAAAATACCAAAGTAGTATTTGAACTTCTCGAAATCTCGGAATCGTCGACAAACACCAGACGCGAGAGGTGCTGAAACCATTTACGCTCATTGAAGATAATCTGGCGGAGGTTTTCGACCCGAACAATAAACACACGGGCTATGTCTTCGCTGAGCACGTTGTAAAGTGCATCGGGCGATTCGAATGGAATCACGCGTACATCATGCGCCCTGAATACTTCTTCGCTCAGCAATTTTATAGCAGTTTCGGTACTGCCGCTTACTACTGTTTTTATAAATCCGTTGAGGCCTTTGAACGCTACACTCAATTCAGATTTTGCGAGAAAATCCTGTACCTCGGTATCTGTAGCGTAGTGGGTGCTTTGTATCACCATCTGGTCTATCACCTCTATGAAAAAATCCCAGTGGGTTTCTTCCAAATCATCGGTGATGCCTATGGCTTCTCTGAATTTTCGTATTTCAGAAGCTTCGTCACCCAAAAGTAGTTGGTACAAATAGTGTTCATCATAAGCCGTTACGGGGGGAGTACCTATGGAATAATCGGTTGCCTGAAGTATATTAGATATTTCTTGTCGGGCATCTTCTTCTATGGCTTCGCTATCGAGCAAGGTATTGAGTTGTTTTATGAACTCCAGTCGCTTGGTTCTGTACTGAAAAGCCTTCGACTCTTCGTGCGGTGCAAGCATGAGCGCCACGTCGGTATACCCGGGTATCATTTCCTTTATGTCCAAGATACTGCGGTCTATTT
>JAIFMY010000159.1 GCA_020048155.1 Bacteroidota bacterium | reverse complement strand
GCATAGGAATGAATATGCATTCGTCGGCTGCTCGAAGCATTTCTTGTGATAGCCCTTCTTTCTCGCTGCCAAAAACTATGGCTGCTGGCTGTGCATTGAAATTGAAATTGTAGATAGTGGCATTTTGAATGTTCGGCGTGGTTGCTACTATTCTGTAACCCTTTTCTTTTAAGAAAGCCATTGCGAAGTGCCAAGCTCTATTTCGGGATTAATTTTAAAATTGCAGTTGTTTTCTATGATGTGAATATCCTGAATGCCGAACGCATCGCAGGTTCGGAGCACAGCACTCGAGTTTTGAGTCTGATAAATATCTTCGAGCACCACTGTAAAATAGCGGGTGCGGAGGTGGGCTATTTTATTGAAAAGAGCCCACTTATCGTCGGTAACGAATTGTTTGAGGTAGTTTACCTTTTGAGTCGTCAAATTTTTCATGGCTATAAAAATAAAAAAAGGGAAGTTTATTTCCCCCCCCCTTTTTAGTCATTGCCTGTAACCTGATTATTGTACAGAGTCTGAAAGTTCAGAACCTGGTTTGAATTTTACAACTTTTTTAGCTCCGATTTTAATTTCTTTTCCGGTTTGAGGGTTGCGGCCAGTGCGGGCGCTGCGCTCAGATACTGCGAATGAACCGAAACCAACAAGAGCTACACGGTCGCCAGATTTAAGTGCATCAGCGGTGTTTTTTACAAAAGCGTCAAGCGCTTTTTTTGCATCGGCTTTAGAAAGTCCTGAATCTTTAGCAATTGCATCGATTAATTGTGCTTTATTCATAAAAATTGTTTTAAGGTTATAGACTGAAATATCGTATCTACTTGCAAATATAGGCGTTTTCAGTTCTCAATCAAGTATTTTGAAAAAAAAAAGACACTTTTACGTTAAATTTTTTTAAAATTTTATTCTGTGGTTTGTTAATGTTTTTATAAATTGTGCATTCAAATCGTGTGCAATTTGAAAATATCCAGATAATCATTATTTTATATAATTATGAAGTTTGAAAAAATAATTAAGGAACTTGATGAAATCTTCCCTAAACCTAAAGTGATCGAGGCTGTTTGGGCTAGAAAATCGAAGGGGTGGGGGGTGGTTTTATATGCAATCATTGAAGAACCTTCGGCACAGCATCCTCATTTCACTGAAATTGCAATTGAATTTTTGCAGGGTTTTGGGGCGGATCTCCGAATGGCTATGCGACTTGTTCCACCTTGGCCGGAAGTTGAGGAAGCTCGTGAATTAGGTGGTCTCATCGAAAAAAAACTGGGTATACCCTATTTTCACAACCTGACAGACGAACCGGAAGAAGATTCTATGAGGTGGTGGGAACTTGAGGCTCAGAATAAAGATATCTAAAATAATAACACCCAAAAACTTTTGATGTTTGTGGGTGTTATTTTTATGATATTCTGGCTTTTTTATTATTTACTCATAGGTGCACCGCAGAATTTGCATTCGTGTACTTCCGCATTGTTCATTTTTTTGCAATATTCACATTGTTTTTCGGTGGCTTGCTCTTTTTGCTGGTCGCTGCTGCTTGTGCTTACAGTATCATTGTTGTTGGCACTTTCCATTTGCATAAGCTGGTCTAAAATGATGCTTATTCCACTTTGAGCGAGTTTACCTTTTTCAGACATCATATTTATGCTGTTTATGGCTTGTGCAGCAGTAAATACCTCGCCTGATGGAAATAAATAGCCATTCATTTCATTTATATAAGATTGGGCGTTTTGAATGGCAATCATACCATTTTCATTATAGTCGGGGTATTTTACCAGCAGATTGTTTAAGTCTCTTATATTGCTATTTATATCTTCTATCAGAGATTTTGCTTCCGAAAGCTGATTTACTGGCCCAGATTCCAATAAATCATTGGCTTGGGACATTTTTTCGGCTTTTAGTTTCTCATCGTTTATTGTTGCTGCTTCTTTCCAAATGTTTTGAGCTTTGTTAAGCGTTTCGGAAAGAAAAGTTGCATAGGCTGGATACTGTGTAGACAACTCTTTTGCTTTAAGCTGGTTAGATTCCCATGCCTTGGATTCTGATTCTACTGTTGGTGTACACGCTGCAAAGTACACTCCTAGTAAAAAAAAGAAAATGAATTTTTTTTTCATATTGTAAGCATATTAATTTGTAATGCTTAAAGGTATAGATTTGAATTTTGAAAGTCAACAACTTCATTGTTTTTTTTATGGCCTGGAGCAAAAGAAGTGGTTATAAATGTGAAAAAATATAAAGATTCAATTTTACAACCTGAAGATTTGAAACTTTGGTAATAAATACTTGTTAGAGATTTACAAGCATGTTCTTAGGGGAAATGATTGTTTTTATTGGTTTAGTACACCAGAGGTTTATAACGTTTTGCCTTGCCTTGAATGTATTGCAGTAAATCTGTAGTAGCTATACTAATACTTATGGTGTTCACATTGGGGTGAATGATGAGATGGTGGGCTTCTAATAATGATTTTTCAAAATGCAATTCTACTGTATTGGTATCGTCATTGATTATTGACAAAGGTGAGAGTGAGCCTGCTTCTACCTTTAAGTATGTGCTTAATCTTTGTTCTGAACCGAAACTCATTCTTTCGTTCTCGAACTGGTTTTGCCAACGTTTTATATCGAAACTGGTATTTGCTTGCAGTACAATGAGGTAATGCTTATCTCCCTTTTTGTTGCGCAGAAATAAATTTTTGCAAGCAGTACCTTGCAGTTGAGTCCAATGCTCTTCTGCTTGTGAAACTGTAAATGCTGGCTCGTGTTCTATGGCCTGAAAATGAATGCCCAGAGATGTTAGTTCGTTGAGTATTGGGTTAGTCATGAAAGCTTAAATTTGTACTCCCATAATGGTTATATCGTCACGTTGTGGGCTATCTTTTTTATGGTCTTCCATTGCTTCCTGCAACAATCTTTCTTGCAAAGAAATGTCGTAGGGTGCTATTTTTTCAAGACTTTCGAAGAATTTTTTGGATCCAAATTTTCTCCTCTCCGGATCGTTTTGATCAATGTATCCATCGGAGGTCAGATATATGATGTCGTTTTTCTTGAGTACAATTTCTTTGTTTTCAAACGGTTCATTGTATTTACGACCTTCCACGCCACCAATGGTGGCCAAAGTGCCTCTTAGAGAAATGATGGCTTTTTCTTGCGAATCAAAATAAATAAGCGGCCTGTTGGCACCGCAATATTTTACGGTACATTCTGAACTGCTGGTTTTGTGTATCCTGCATAAGATGATGTCCATGCCATCGTCGTTGTCGCTGGTATCTTGTCTGAGTGCTTTTTGCAACTCTTTATTCATAGACTCTAATATCGTAGCAGGTTCATGTATGCCTCGTTCGTATACTACTTCGTTGAGTAGCCTGCTTCCAATCATAGACATGAAAGCGCCTGGTACTCCGTGGCCGGTACAATCAATCACAGCGAAGTAGTGATAAGTTTGGCCACTTTGATCGTCTTCGATAACAGCATGCCAGTAAAAATCGCCGGAAACTATGTCACGGGGTTTGTATAGTACAAAAAATTTCCAATCTTTTTGAATGGTTTCATGAAATGGCAGAATGGCTGCTTGTATGGTTTGTGCGTATCGGATACTCGATTTTATTTGCTCATTTTGCCTTTCGATAAATACATTTCTATCTTCGAGCAGGTTCTTTTGTATGGTTATTTCTTCTTTTTGTTGTTGAATTTCAGAAAAGCTGATAGCGAGAAGTGAGTTGGTTTTTTTGATTTGCCGATACTGATAAAAGAATACAAGTATGAATAGTGCTAGCGCAAGCAAGCCGCCAATAAGACTGTTTCTTAATGTTTTTTCAGTTTCAAGCTCAGCAGCTTGCCGTTTCAAATCGGCGTCTGCAATTCTGAGGTTCAAATCTTTTTCTTTGGCAATGCGTGCAGCTTCTCTGAGCGAATCTTCAAAGCTGGCGAGGGCTTTGTCTTTGCTTACTATCATTTCGTCTTTTACCGAAAGTTCTTTGTCTTTTTCAATTACTTTCATCTCTATATCCTTCGTCTTTTCGTCGTACTGCAGTTTAGTTTTTGCAAGTTCTTTTTCTTCGAGTATTTTTTGATATTTGAGATATAGTGTACTGTTGCCTTGGGCTTTATATATAGATGCGTATTCTTTGTAGCATTTTTCAACCATGGTTTCGTTGTACTGTTCGAAAACTACAATTCTCTCTGCTTCTTTCACTGCATCCAATGCTTCGGTATATTTAGCCGATAATCGGGAAAGATACGCCAGGGTAAGCAATTCTTGGGCAAGTGTGGCTTTGGATCCGGATTTTCGGGTTATAGGTATGGCTTTTTGAAGTGAAGCAATTGCCAGGTCTATCTTCCCTTCAGCTGCGTAAAGTGTGCTAAGCTCCAGGCTTGCAATGCGTACTTGTGGTTTTAATCCTGCTCCCTCTGCTACACTTACTGCATTTTTCAAATGTGTTTCGGCTTGTGCATTTATACCATTTTTTGAATACAATTTCCCCAATTCTATCAATTTGAGCGATTCGGTGTTGCTATTTCCACTATTCTTAGCTTCATCTATTGCTTTTTTCAGGCTTTCCGCTTGTGTAGCACTGGTGCCGGTAAGTGTTTGGGCTGATGTTGTAACAGTGAGCATGCACAACAGTATCAGCAACAGGTTTGATTTAATGAGTGACAGCATATTCAATTTTTTCTATATTGCACTATTTCAATTGATTCAGGGAGGTTGCTTATTGAGCGATCCGCTGCTTTAAGATAGGAAATATTTATTTAACTTTAATTGTAAATCTTTTCGTTTTAATAGTGGGATAGTATAACATGTACCGTCGGTAAGTGTTAAATCTCCTTCTTTGGTGTAGTTTGAAATATAATTCATATTTACGAGTAGGCCTGGATTGAGCGCATAGTATCCGAAATTCAAAAGCAATTGTTGAAATTCGGATATGGGTATTGGGGTGAAAAACTCTTTATTTGCTGAAGTATAAATAATGATGCCGTTTGATAATGCTTTTACTAGCTGTATTTCCTTTAGCGAGATGGTAACCGGCATTTGCTGTTCGGGCATCAAATGCAGCATGAGTTCGCTGGTGGAAGTGTGCAAAATTTTGAGATGGCGTGTACCAGTGCTTATTCGTATTTTATGAAACTTCTCAAAAAGTTCTGTAAGCTTGTTTTGGTCTATGGGTTTGAGTAAATAACCAATAGCTGAAAAACGAAATGCATTTGCAGCAAAACTATTTGTTTCTGAAACAAATATGGTAGTGCATCCATATTGCTTTACTTCATTTCTGAATGTAGCTTCGAGTGAGTTGGTGAGCTGGGCGTCTATTACAATTATCTCGGGTCGTCTTTGTTTCAGAATGCTTATTCCTTCTTCCAAGGTGAGGGCAATTCCAGTAAGATCAATGCTTGCAACTTCGTTTGAAGAGGTTATTACCTGCGAAATGCATTCATGGTCGTTGCTTATAATTAATAGGTTGTACATCATTGCCGCCTGATTCCTTTTTTTTCTATATATGTTGTAAAGATAAATTTTGATATAATTGGGTACAAGTTTATATCTGAAAAATATGCAAATTTTATGATTTTCAGAAACTTTTGTCAGGGTGTAGCCTTAGTTTTTAGTTTGTGCAAATTTCTCAATGAAGTATTTTTTCCTGCTTTCTGCAACTTCTATACTTGAGTTATCGGCAAGAATAGCAGCTCCACCGTGGTCTTTGGTATATTTTATCACATACTGCAAATTGAGAATATGTTTGTTGTGTACGCGTACAAAATTGTATTCAGAAAGTAGGTCTTCGTATATATTTAGTCCTTTTTCTGAACTTATTTTGTTGCCAGAACTCAAATATAGCAATGTATTGTTGTTGTCAGACTCGCAACGTACAATATTGCTTATTTCTATGATTTCTATTCCGTCAATGGTTGGAATGATTATTTTCTGGGGTTTTACCTGCATGTTTTCTGAAAGAATACGCATACGTGCTCTGCTGGCTTCATTGGTATGCAATTCCTTTATTTTCGAAACTGCTTCGATGAGCAGGTTGGTTGCTATAGGTTTTACTAAATAGTGAAGTGCCGAGAATTCGAATGCTTTTATGGCATATTGGTGGTATGCGGTTACAAAGATGATTTCGTAACCCTGAAAATGAGTCTTCTCTATTACTTCAAAGCCTTCACCATCGGGTAAGCTGATATCCAGAAAAACCAAATCTGGCTGTAATTGATCTATTGCTTCTACCGCGGTGTTTATATTCATAGCAGTGGAAACAATTTTTACGTATGGTAAGTTGTCGGCAATTTTTTGCTCGAGTATTTTTATACTGGCCAGTTCGTCGTCTACAATAATTGCTCGTATGGGTTCGTCCATATGCTTAATAATTTTGTCTAAAATACACTTTTTTTATTCTTGAAGATTACATGGGAACCAAATTTTAATTTTTGTTCCAGTTGCATTTTCCTCATTGTCCTTTAAATCAACTATTTCTAGTCTGATGGTAGATTTATAAATTTTATTTATCAGGCTCATTCTTTCAAAAGTACTACTTACTCCGGTCGATTTATGATTTTTTCGAGCTGCCGATGTTTTTGCGGCTTTTTCGCGTCCTATCCCATTATCTTCAACCTCTACTAGTAATTGGTCGCCATCATTCATGAAGCATACATGCACATGCCCTTTTCCTTTGAGCGGGAGCAAACCATGCCAAATGGCATTCTCTATAAAAGGCTGTATAAACATAGGCGGAATTTGAATGCCGTTTTTGTTTACATCGTGCATCACACTTATATTATAGGTGAAATTGCCGCTAAATCTCATTTCTTCGAGTTTAAGATATAAGTCCAGGGTAAGTATTTCATCTTCGAGTCTTACTACATTCGATTTTGAATTTTCGAGCACCTTACGTATGAGGTGCGAAAAGTCTGTCAGATAATTGTCGGCCTCCTTTATGTTATTGGTAAGTATAAACATTTGGATGGAATTGAGCGAATTGAAAAGAAAATGTGGATTCATTTGGCTTCTTAGTGCTCTTTGTTCTGCCAGCAGATATTTTTGTTTCAGCTCCATTCTTTTTTTTATGATGTTGACTATGAGAAGCATGATAAAAATTAGCACTGCCAGAATAATTGCTAGTATAAAAATCCTGAATAGGATAGTCTCGTATACCGATTGTTTGATGGCGAACCGGAATGCCATTTCCTGCATTTGGCCGGCGATACTCGGATTGGCTACTTTTACCCTGAATGTGTAAACTCCGGCAGGTAGCTTGGTATAGTTTACATATCTATTGGTGGTAGTAAGCCAATATTCGTCGTAGCCTTCAAGTTTGTATTGGTATGTGATAAGTCCAGAATGACGGAAAATAATGGTTTTGAAATGAATGCTTATATTGTTTTTACTATGTTCCAGCTCTAATCCGTTTATGGGGAGTTGGTTAGTACCGTTTACTACTATGGAGTCCAGTAGGGGTTTGTAGCGAAGGTGCATGGTATCGGTTATGTGAGTATTGAAAGATACCAGGCCCTTGGATGTAGCCAGCCACATCAGATTCTCGTTTCGTATGATTTGTTTTATATCGTTTGAAGGAAGACCATCGTTGATGGTATAGCTCATTAATCCGGTTTTTAATTGCGATGGTTTTAATAGATTTTTCATTTTGGTAAAGCCTTTGTTGGTGGCTATCCAAATAAGAGAGTCACCATCAAGGTATATGTCGTAGATAATATCACTTGGCAAGCCGTTGTTCTGAGTGTAATGAATGGTGTCCGTAGGCGTAAATACAAGCATCCCTTTGCCATGCGTACCTATATATATGGTATCTCCTTTCGATTCTATATCCGAAATCCTGATTTGTGCATGGTTTGGAAAAGTTTCGATGTATTGAAATTCGCCTCTTTTATATTTATATACCCCAAACAGTGTACCCAAATATATAGTAGAGTCTTTGGACTGATGCATAGAAACAGCATAGGATGAGAATATCGTATTGGCTACAAATACAGGGTTTCCGTTTTTGTAGCGTGTAAATCCGCCCCAACTCGAAATAAGAATGTTTTTCTGGAAATCTTCTATAATATCAAAAGTTCTGGAATTTTTTATTCTGTTAAGAATCTGACCGGTAGGAGAGTATCTAATAATCTCAGAACCTGACAACCAAATGGAACCATATGAGTCTACTAGTAATTTCCGGTAGTAGGTGGTGTTGTTTTTTTGGGTTGCAAAATTTCTTACTTTCTGGTCTTTAAACCACATCTGATATATATTCCGGTTGAAAGTCACGAAATATAGCTTTTCGTTGCTTTGCGAAAAAGAAACAATATTCAAATCATTTGGTTTAGATTCTGGCAAATGTAAGTTAAAACTCAACGAGGGGGCAAAGTATACTCCTTCTTCAAGTGTAGGAAACCAATAATTTCCCTCTCTGTCTTGCTTTACAGATGAAAGGGTTTTTCCGCTTAATAGTAGTATGGGTTGCTTCAATATACTTTTCTCTCTGAAATAGTATACTCCTTCATACATTACAGATATCCAGAGGTTTTGATTTTTATCGGCATAAAGGCCTGAGATTTGATTTCTGAATTTTCTTTTTTCAAGAACTTTACCGTTTTTGATGTGATATAGTTCGTTGGCGTATGAAATAATATATTCTCGAGGCGATAATTTCACCATCATTTTTTTCCAAATGATTTTTTTAGTTGGTTCATCTGGTTCAAAAAGCAATGCATTGCCTGTTTCACGGATTTTTCCGTATATCAGATTCTTATCAAATCTATCAGAACTTCGGGTATCTGTGAGTATGCCGGCTTTATTGAAGTATATGACATACCTGTAACCGGTTTGTCTGAACGGTGTGCTTATTATAGTTGGTGGTTTGTTGCGAATACTGGTATGTATGATACCTCCAATGTTGCGGCTAATGTAAATATTGTCTGCCGTGTCCACATAAAATGTTTCAATACTTCCCGGGGCTATGAGCTCTTGCAGGCGCTGATTGATGGGTAGCGTTTTTATGATTCCATTTTCGTAATAACTCAGACTTCCGCTAAATGATGCAAACCAGACACGACCTTTATAGTCTTCTGTCATTTTTATGGTTGCATTGGCTGAAAGTCCTTCGGAGGCAGTATAGTTTATGAATGATAGCCCATCATAACGACTTACACCAAAATCAGTAGCAAACCACATATACCCCGATTTGTCTTGAAGTACATCGTATACTTCGGAGCCCAGTAGCCCATCTTCTATAGAAATGTGCTTGAGTATTGGCATCTGACCATAAATGGGTGAGGTATTTATGGCGGCTAATGCCAGGAAAAGTATAATTATATTTTTTTTCACAGACATCTTCCAAAGGTAGTGGAATCATTTTTTATACAGGCAAGTTCATTTAAAATTTTCCGGCGTGGAAAAATTAAAGTTGTCCGTTTTCTATTCGGATGATTATATCTTCAATCAGGGCATCCTCTCCCTGCGTGGGGTCGAATCCGGTTTTTAGATTTGAACCGAAGACCCGGGCAACAGATTGCCAAAGTACAGCTGAAAAAGAACCTTTTATCTCGTCGAGCAACTCATAGGTAGTATATCCGGTTTCGCGGTCTACCAGCCGCATGAGTATACGGCCTTGGGTGACAGTAAGTTTTACAAGTTCGCCTTCGAATTGTTCACGCAACTCTTTTTCTTTTTCTTTTACAAACTTTTTCCGTTCTACCTTGTTTTCAATGCCTTGTAGTTCTTTGTTTACCTCATTCAATTTATTTTTGATGAGGAGCGAATACGGATATACCTTTTTTACATTGTATACCAGCCTAGTATACTTAAATTGTTCCTTTTTTGTGGTGAATTCTATAGGGGGCAGTACCACCAGAGATTCGAGGTATACATGTAAGACCGTATCTCCATCTATAATTTGTCCTTGAATGAGATGTCCGTTTTTTATTTTTTCAATTTGTTCGGGGGTAAGATGCAAGTTATCGGTTACCTTTCCGGGCGAAACAATAGTGTCCTGCGCGTTTGAGGCGTAAGAAGCAATTAGTAGGGGGCATATTACCAACCACTTGTAAATCATCATAAAAGTGATTTTGATAATTTTTTAATCACAATATATAACGGACGGTGAAAATAAATATTTTCAAAACCCTCTATTTATTCGCCATGCTGAGTTTGTGTTGGTACTTTGTGAGTGTACGGTTGTTTGCAATGGTGCTGTTAGTGTGTGCTTTTGGAATGCAGCAAATATAGCTGCAATTGTCTCTGCATCGGTATTGAGTTTCTTATCCGAATTTTTTGTAAAATAATTTTTTACAAAATGTGTATCATATTGACCTTGTATGAACGCTTCATGATTCATAACGAAAGTGCCAAAGCTCAATGTGGTTTCTATGCCTGTGATAGTATATTCAGCTATAGCCCTAATCATTCGCTGACGGGCTTCTTCGCGATTGCGTCCGTAGGTTACAAGTTTAGCTATCATAGGATCATAGTATATGGGTATTTCCATGCCCTGCTCGTATCCGTCGTCAACACGTACACCTACCCCTTTAGGGATTTTGTAAGTTGATAGGGTTCCAATATCCGGCAGAAAATCATTATTAGGATCTTCAGCATATACTCGTATTTCTATGGCATGACCAATTATTTTTAAGTCTTCTTGCTTAAAACTGAGAGGCAGGCCTTGCGCTACGTTTATTTGTTCGCGTACGAGGTCGAGGCCGGTTATGAGTTCTGTTACCGGATGTTCTACCTGCAAACGGGTATTCATTTCTAGGAAATAATAATTGAGCGAAGCGTCAACCAGAAACTCAATGGTGCCTGCACCGCTATAGTTTACAGCTTTTGCAAGTGCTATTGCCGATTCTCCCATTTGTTTGCGCATTTCGGGAGTAAGTATGGTTGAGGGTGCTTCTTCTACTACTTTTTGGTGTCGGCGTTGTACAGAGCATTCACGCTCGAAGAGATATACTACGTTGCCGTGGTTATCGGCCATTATTTGTATTTCTATGTGACGAGGTTTTTCTACATATCGTTCTATAAAAACTGAACTGTCGCCAAAAGCCGATTGTGCTTCAGACATGGCTCGCGTTACTGCTGGTGCAAATTCTTCATCGTTATTTACTATTCGCATGCCTTTGCCACCACCACCGGCTGACGCTTTTATAAGTACCGGATAGCCTATTTTGTTTGCTATGTTTCGGGCTTCGTTTACATCTTTTATGGCATAGTCGGTACCCGGTACCAGGGGAACATTGTGCAAACGTGCTGTTTCTTTGGCACTCAACTTGTCGCCCATTTTATTCATGGCATATGCTGATGGGCCTATGAAAATGATTCCTGCTTTCTCTGCTTTCTCTGCAAAATCTGCATTTTCAGACAAAAAACCGTACCCCGGATGTATAGCGTCTATTTTGTATTTCAGGCAAATATCTATTATCTTATCACCAACCAGATATGATTGGCTTGCAGCAGCAGGCCCCAGGTAGTATGCTTCGTCGGCGGCTTGTACATGACAAGCAGTGCGATCGGCATCTGAATATACAGCAATGGTTTGTATGTTCATGTCCTTGGCGGTGCGTATAATTCTAACTGCTATTTCGCCCCGGTTGGCTATGAGTAATCTTTTTATCATTTGCCTGTTTTATTTTAGTTGGGTTATTCAAAGGTAAGTTCACCTCGCTCATACTGATGGTAGCGCAGGGTAAGTTCTTTTAAGAAACTGCTTATTTTTGCAACCAGTTCCTGATTGAGCTGTTTTTGCTCTTTGATGCGCAGCAAAAGGGTGCTGTATAAGTAATCGAGCGCTAGGTATACAGGGTGGTGTATGCCTATTTCGGGATTGGTATGCAGATTGATGAGGTATGGTTTAATATTGGTAAATGCTTGATGGTATTGTACTTGTGTGGGCTCTTGCATGAGGGTGAAATGAAACTGATTCAACTCATGAAGTATGTTTTCAATATATACCAAGTGTCCGTGTTGCAGTTTGTTCTCTTTTTTGAGCATTTCCATCAGGGCTTTGTACCAGTTGTGTATCTCAGTTTTTTGTACGTCAGTAGCCTGAAATTTAGAAGAAAGCGTTTCCCAAACTTTTTCCTCTGAAAACTGGAGAGCCCTGAAAGTATCTTCCAAGTGCCACATATATAAAATGTATTCCGAAATATTGCTCTTTTTCTTTTCTTGTGCAATTAGCATATTTACCCGAATAATTTGTCGATATCTCTTCTCTCTTTTTTTGTGGGTCGTCCGGTTCCTCTTTCCCGCTTAAGCGCAGATGAAATTTTTGCTAATTCCAGCTTATCTTTTTCTTCTTGCGGGGTATTGTCTATCAGGTAGTTTTCAACCAGCTTGGCTCCTACGCGATTTTCAATGATAGCCTTGGCTAAGAAGGTGTAAAATATTTGCTCCCTACGTACCTGAAACTCATCGTTGGTTTTTATCAGGTGCGATGGTTTTACAGGCATTCCATTCATTTTAACATGTCCTTTGCTGCAGGCTTCTGAAGCTTGGGTGCGGGTTTTATATAAACGTACAGCCCACAGAAATTTATCAATTCGTGTTGCAGGTGCAATATTCATCTGTGTATAGCTTATGCGTTTTCAGAACCTACTTCAAGTTTGAAACCGGTACCATGTATATTGGTGATAGTAATATCTGGGTCGTCTTTCAGGTATTTTCTGAGTTTGGTAATATACACATCCATGCTTCTGCCCATAAAGTAGTCATCTTCTCCCCAAATGCTCTTCAATGCAATTTCTCGCCGGAGAAGTTTGTTTTTGTATTGGCAAAGCATTTTGAGCACCTCTGATTCACGTTTGGTAAGCCTTTTTTCAGCACCATTTGCAGTGAGTGTCTGATTCTCACTGTCGAATGTATAAATTCCAAGGTTGAAAATTTTACTTTCGTCCATTTCTTCACCTCCAAATCGGGATCTGCGAAGCACTGCTTCTATGCGCAGGCTCAACTCCTCGGTACTGAATGGTTTGGTGATGTAATCGTCGGCTCCAATTTTGAAACCTTTGATTTTATCTTCCTTCAGTATTTTGGCTGTCAAGAAAATAACGGGTACGCGCTGGTTCATGGCCTTTATTTCTTCGGCCAGAGTAAAACCATCTTTCAGGGGTAGCATGGCATCAAATAGACATAGGTCTATTTCCTGTTGCTTTAGTTTGTAGGTGTTGTAACCGGCTTCACCATCTTTCTCCAGTATAACTTCGTAATCTAAGAGTTGAAGATAATCTTGTAATACGAAGCCCAGATTCTCGTCATCTTCAACAAGTAAGATTGTTGCTTTTTTATTCATTTGAGGGTAAAAATTTCAACCGAAAAAATACTAATTATTTTCTTGATTACAAATTTTACTTTTTAGATGTTAAAAAAATCTCTATCCTGGTGCCTTTATTGGGTTCGCTTTTGAGTTTTATTTTGCCTCCGTGGGCTTCTACTATAAGTTTAACGTAATGTAAACCAAGGCCATAGCCTTTAATATTGTGTACGTCAGAAGTATTGAATCGCGAAAATTTTTCGAAAACAAATTTTAAGTCAGATGAGTTGATACCTTTTCCGTTGTCTTCGATTGTGATGCAAACAGAATCACTTGTATCGAAGCTACTGACCTTTATTTTGCGAGGTATGTCGCTGTATTTGATTGAGTTGTCTATTAGATTGCCTATAGCTGTAGACAGATGGGCTTCGTCTACATTTATTTTGGGATGTGTAGACAGAAAATGGGTGGATATAAGCGTATCGGGGGCCGGAAATTCTTGTTGTATATGCAAAATGGTGTCTTCGATAAGTGTATGCAGGTCGGTTTCTGCTTTATTCAAGGTTATATTTCCTTTTTCGTAAGAAGCTTGTTTGAGTGCTCTTTCTACCAAATGGCGCAGTCTTTTTATTTCGGATGAAATGATACCCGAATATCTTTTCACCTTGTCGGTCTGGTTTTGCATTTCCAGTTTTATGAGCATATCGCTGGCAAGTGTAATGGTAGAGATGGGGGTCTGAAGCTCATGCGTGAGGTTGTTTACAAAGCTTGTTTTCATCTCGCTCAGCTTGCGTTGGCGCATATATGTCCATATTACCATGAGCCAGCCTACTACAATGAACAAAATGACTATGACAGTGGCCAGAAACCAATACCAGAGTTTTTTTGCCATTTCAAATTTGTTGCGCGGCACTTGCATGCTTAACTGAAGCTTTTGCCCACGAAACTGATTGATGTGCATTACACCTGTCAGGGTCTTGGGGCTTAGCATGTCCAGAAAATATTCTTCTTCATTGTCGGTACTCATGGTGCTTGTATACACTAACTCTGAGGCCGGATTCAATATTTCATATTCGGATGTACTATCTAAATCATAAAGGGTCAAAAACTGGAATATGATTTCTTGTATGCTGTCCTTTAGTGCGTTTCTGCGCTCAACTTTGATCTCCATTATCAACTGCTGGGCATAACTCATGGTAGTGGTATCTTTTCCTTCTATTACGAGTTTTGTATTCAGTTCGTTTAATATGTCTTTTATTGCAAGATTGGTGCGATGATCTATTTGGGTCTGTGTGAGTTGTATAGATTGTCTTATCCAGAAATATTGCAAAAACAACAATATTCCAAGAAAAACTGTGCTCAGAGTGATGATTATCTTTATATGTTTTCCGTTCATTGGTGAGTTTGCACTTACAGTTTTGTTGCTGCATTTAATATGAATCAGGTTTGTTGAATGATACATCCGCCTGATTGCAGTTTCATACTGCTACAAAAGTATGTTGTAAAGGGATTAAAAAAATCCACTTAACAAAACTTTAACAGCTTAGCTTTATGATACTTAGCAATATTTTTGAATTGAAATGCGAAACGCTTGCCTATGTAAGGTTTGTGTAAAAATCTCAGTTTTTTTTCTTAAAAACTTCTTCGTAAAGTAAAATATTCATTAACAACATTGCGTATAAATAGGCCGAATCTTCGATGGGAATTGTTAAAATTCTGAATCCTGTATTTTCTGCAGGGTTGTAGCTTACCACCGGCAATGATGTGAGAATGCCGTTGATGATAAGGAATGGAATAAGTGATATGAAATAGCCTGTATAAAAGTAGCCAAGCCATTTAAGGGGTTTAATATATTGTACTATGATAGCTAGAGCCAGCGATACTGATGTGGCTATAGTTGTGTACAATTGGTTATAATATAGCAAAATGACTAGTATAAAAAAAGGCAGTAGTATCAGGTGTGTTTGGCTTGCATATTTAAAATCAGCACCTGTGGGAAAATATGTTTTAAAAACTTCGTAAGTAAATATACACGCATAGGGTACGCATATGAAAAATAGGATTTCTTCGATTGGTAATGACCAGAGACGAATGGGGAGAGTATAAATTTCGCTGAAAGACCATACTCCCGATATTGTGAACCATATATCCCACACTATGAATACAGTAGCTGTAATGGCAATGGATGGGAAAAGCCTGTAAAAATTTTTATAGAAAGCCACTTTCTTGTCAAAACTCAGCAAGAAAGGAAACAGGACTGACAAAACATCTAATAATAAATAAGTATACTGTTGTGGCATAGAATTGAAGGTTATTACCAAAATTTAATTTTCCCAAGAGCAAAACCTACCATACGCAGCAGAAGCCATCCATGTTTAAACCTGGAAATATTGGTTTCGCCGTATGTGCGTTCTTCATATCTGATGGGCATGTCTATAATCTTCAGATTTAGTTTGTAAGCACCAAAAATAAGGTCAAAATCTCCAAATGGGTCAAATTCGCCAAAATAGTTCCTGTTTTTAACAAGTTTCTGATAATCTGAACGGAACATGACTTTTGTACCACAAAGTGTATCGCGTATTTGCTGTTCCAGCAACCAGCTAAATGCCTTGCTGAAAAATCGGTTTCCGAGGTTATTGAGTGGTCGCATGGCTTTTGCTGCCATGGGGTATATAAGTCTCGAGCCGTTTATAAATTCAGCCTTACCGCTGGCTATAGCTGCATAGAATTTTGGCAACTCTTCAGGTGGCACAGTCAGGTCGGCATCCAGTATCATGAGAATATCACCTGTTGCTATATCAAACCCTTTTCTCACTGCATCTCCTTTGCCTTTTCCTGTTTGCTGCCCTATTTTTATATTATGCGTATTTTTGTATTTTTCGGCTATCTCGTTTATTTTCTGCCAGGTATCGTCGGTAGAATTTCCTTCAATGAATATTATTTCAACCCCTTTCCCAAAATTGGGAGTTCGAAGTATCGCATTTTCAATATTTCCGCTTTCGTTTCTGGCGGGAATTACAATAGATGTGGTAAACTCTTGACTTTCTGGCGGAATAGGACAAGGCATAGGACGTGCAAAAATGAATTGATCTAGGCACATCAGATTGAATATGGGTAGCTTAGCCACAAATTTATTTACCAAATGTGAAATGAGAGGTAAATGAATGGGGAGCAACATGCGTTTGGTGTGCTTGTAAGCTTCGAATCCTGAGATGTATAGCAGATTATCGAGGTCTTTTATAGATAACCAGTTTTGTCTGGGGCTTTTTTTCTTAAGGTGCAAGTATTCGGCCAGTCGAAGAATTGGCTCCCAAGTATAATTATATGCGGCGATGATGATGCGTGTGCGGGGATGCACTACTTTTTGCATGGCTATAAATACATCTTGCACGTTTTCGAAATATCCAACTGTATTTGAAAAAACTATCACATCATACTTTTGGCTCAGATTCAGGCTTTCGGCGTCCATTTCATAAAACTCTAGCTCTGGGTACAGTACTCTGGCCTGTTTTATCATATTCGGACTAAAATCGATGCCTGTTTTCTTTGCTCCTTTCAGTTTTGAAAGGGTATCTCCAATACCGCAGCCAATTTCAAGCACAGAGTCGGTGTCGTTGATGAAAAAATTGGAATAAGCTATAATATTGTTCCAATAGTAGGAAAATTTCTTTTTGTATTGAATATAATCCGGTGCGAGTTTTTCAAAATAATTTTTAAATTCAGTCTTTCTTTCGCCTTTCATTACGCTGATTAGGGTTATAGGTTATAAAATCTTCTTACTGAATGAATGTTTAGATTCGCATGTATTTGCGGCAAACTTAAGGCTAAATTTGTGTCGAAAAAAATATGCGTTCAAAAAAAGTATCTCAATTTATGGTAAAATAGAAATTACGCCTTTATTTGAGATACGTATAATGGGTTTGTATGTATTTGTGCTTGAATTGTTATTGTTGTCTGCTCCTGTAAACCTTGCTTCAAACTTTTTCAATTGGGATTTTGCCGAAACATCGAGTTTACTTTGGTAACCCAACAAACGGACATCTATAGCAAATGCATCGTTGAAATGGCCTTGCTTTGAGTAAAGGGCTATCACGCCATTCCCTCCTCTAAGTCCAAACATAGCAAGTTTGTTGGGTGATTTTAGTATTTCTATTCTGTCCAGATCGTTGGGGTTTATTTGCTGTAAAATGCTATAATCAGTAGATACTCCATCGAGCAGTATGAGAGGGAGATTATTGCCCAGCATACTCGATGTGCCTCGTATATACACAAAAGGGCCTTCCACGCGCAATCCAGGCACCCCAGAGAGCACTTGCAATACAGATGTATAGTTTGCTTTCCGGTCTGCAATTTTTATTACATAATCAGCTTCGCCATATATGGTTTGTTCTTTTGCGTGTTTTTCCTGCACGTTGCCTAGTTTTTCTATCTGGCTGTTTTTAATTACAAATGCAAGGTTAGAGTTATCTTGTGCAATGGAAGTATCAGAATGCTCATAAACGCCCAGCTCTTTGAAGTATTCATGCCTGTATATTGGCTCTTCGTCCAATGTAATTACCAAATTGGTGCGTCCTTCAGTTTCATATGCTTCTACATACAAGAGGGCGCTGTCTTTTATATTCAAATTTCTAAAAAAGAATTTGCCCTCTTCGTTGGTTAATTTTATAGAGCTTTGGTAATAGTCTTCGAGGTTTGAAAGGGCTACTTTACTGCCTGCTACCCTGTTCTGAAAAAGTTTACTTACCAAACCATTTACTTCTATTCCTTTCACTACTTGAAATACGGTATCGATCTCCAATGCTTTGTCAATATTCTGCATGTTGAACCACGATGGCTGTTGACCTATAAGCCAATGGTTATACTTTTCTGCAAATTCAGATTGTGATATTACATCACCAAGTTTCTGGCGGGTAAATGTATTGAGGTAATTCAATTTGAACTGGTGGCTGCTTTTCGGATCTACATTATCAGATATACCTATGATAATGGCGCTATCTAATATATTCGACATGTCATTCGTTTTGTCTTCATCCCAGGGGATAAAAATAAGTCTGCTCGAAACCGACTCATAGTTATTGTCTACTAAATACAATTGAAGTACTCCGGGTTTAAGTCCCAAAGAATCGAAATTCAATTTGATGATTGTATTGAATGCATCTATCTCTTTTTCAAATACCAATGCCTGATTTTGAACCCCAGCCAGTATGTATTTTTGTTTGTTTTCTGGGCTATTTAGTATAGATACAGCGCAAGATTCTTTGCTTATTTCATTGAGCCTGATGGCTGCAGTTTTATCTGTAAGCTCAAGTTTTTCTCTTTTTGTGATAGGCGAGAGTATTTCTACATAATAGCCCACACCTGGCTCAGGCGTAAATTTGCTTACGACATAAGTTGCCTGATTTGAAGAGAATTCTTGCAATACGTCGCCTTTCTCTGACACTATTCGACCACTAAATTCGAGGTTTGCTGAATCGGACTTTACCCCAATAAATATTGAATTTTCGCTTCCGAAAAACATATTTCCGCCTTCAGGTATTATTTCAACTTTAATTTTTCGCTTACTATGTGCCTGTTTGTTTTCAATGTTTTCGCTGGTATTGCCAACTTTAATTTTTTGAACAGCAAATACCCTGCTGCCAAAGTTCTTCATTTGGTTGGTATATACCTGAATTTGGTATTCGCCATGTGCAAGATTTTCAGGAATCGGTATATGCCCCATGGCCATTCCATATTCCACCCGAAGCATGATTCTTCGTAGGCTTTTGTTGTTGGGTGCTATAAGTTCAGCAAAAAGTGTTGTTTCTCTGAAATCTACTTCTTGCTTATGATTGAGCACAGTCGCCTGAAAAAGTATGGTGTCCAAATTTTTATAAGTATCGCCAGATACGTACAAAAGAATTTGCTGAGGCTTGTATTTAGTCCTGAATTGTTCATACTTTATCTCCAATCTTCTCAGCTTATTGGTGTTCTGGGCATATAAACTGCCGGATGTATGCATGAAAAGAATTGCAAATGCGAATATAAGTATCAGATTTATTGCTTTCTGATTTGACGAGATGCGTGATTTATGTTGTGTTTTCATATGCTTTCTATTTAAAGTATGGTTGGTATATATGGCTGCTTCATATGCAAAGAAAAACGTTTTTGTGCACACTCTCATTTTATTAATAAAAAAAAACAAATTTGATGAAAGACTTTTTTCTATTTTATAGGCTATGTACTTTTGTAGGCATAATAAAATTTATTACACAAAAAATATGTATCAAACTGTAGCTGTAAAAGAAGATGTGTATTGGTTGGGTGGCAACGACCGTAAAACCAGATTGTTTGAAAACCTCTGGCCTTTAGAGAAAGGGGTTTCGTATAACTCGTATATGGTAGTCGACGAAAAAGTTGCGCTTATTGATACTGTTGACAAGCAAAAATCTACTGAGTTTCTTGCGAAAATAAAGAATATACTGAATGGAAGAAAGATAGATTATCTCATCATTAATCATATGGAGCCGGATCATTCAGGTTCTATAGCCGACATAGCCCGTGAATATCCGGATATTCAGATAATAGGCAACAAAATGACTTTTGTATTGCTGCATGGGTTTTTCGGGAAACAGAAAAATGAACTCATGATCGAAGATGGTGCTGAGATAAACCTGGGAAGCCGCAGCCTCAAAATTTACGTGACTCCTTGGGTACATTGGCCAGAAACCATGATGACTTATGATGCAAAGCACAAAATCCTATTTTCGGGCGATGCATTTGGAAGTTTTGGTACGCTCGATGGTGGCGTATTTGACGATGAGTTGGATTTGGATTGGTATTGGGACGAAATGCGCCGCTACTATTCAAATATAGTTGGGAAATATAGCAAAATGGTACAAAAAGCCATGGAAAAGCTGGCTCCCCTTCAGATTGATATTCTTGCCTCAACCCACGGCCCTATATGGCGCACACAAGTTGCCAAAGTACTTGAGCTCAACGATAAATGGTCGAAAAATATTGGTGAACCAGGAGTTGTAATAGTATTTGGCTCTATGTACGGAAACACTGAATATATGGCCGAAATAATAGCTCGCCGATTGTCTGAACGCGGTGTGAAACAAATACGCATATACGATTCAGCCAAAACCCATGTTTCATACATACTAAGCGATATATGGAAATATAACGGGGTCATGCTAGGTAGTAGTGCATACAATGCCGGAGTTTTTCCTGCCATGGATGTATTGACCAATACCTTGCTGCATGTTGAGTTGAAAGACCGGTATCTCGGTACTTTTGGCTCTTCGGGCTGGAATAAGGCCGGTGTAAAAGGCCTGAATAAATTTGCTGAAGAATCGGGTTGGGAAATCGTATACAAATCTGCCGAAACGCGAGCATCGGTAGAACAAGACTCTTACAACGCCTGCCTTGCAATAGCAGATGCCATGGCCGATAAGATACTTGCAAGCTAATTTTCGAAAATAAAATTATAATTGATTAAAGCACTCAACTTCCCGAAAGTCACTGAACTTTTCGGGAAGTTTGCTTTTTGACCACCTCCTTTTTTTGCAAGCATTATGTAGTATACAACAATGGAAAGAAAGTAAAATAAGAAAACCTATATTTTACTTTCGGGCTTAAAAGTAAAATAACGCAATTTATATTTTACTTCCCATCGCTCGTACTTTCAAAGTAATGGTCCTGCAGCTAAGACATTTTTATTGTGCGTCCTGCTGCTACGACTTAGTTGCACATAAATCAAATTTTTGTATTTTTGTTTTTGAGGTTAGTAAGTTTTAAACATTCAATACCCTTATGGCACTAAGTTGGAATGAAATAAAAGACAGAGCATTGAACTTCTCAAAAGAGTGGGCTGAAGCTGCCAACGAAGAATCCGAGGCAAAACCATTCTTGGTTGAGTTCTTCAATGTATTTGGCATAAGCAGCAAAAGAGTAGCCACCTTTGAGCACAGGGTAAAGAAACTCGATGAGAAAGATGGTTACATCGACTTGCTCTGGAAAGGAACCATACTCATTGAAATGAAAAGCCGGGGTAAAAACCTAGACAAAGCATATCAGCAAGCAATTGGTTATACCCACGGACTAAAGCAACACGAACTACCCAAATACATCCTCGTTTCAGACTTTGAGCACTTCAAGTTGTATGACCTCGAGGACGATAAGCACATCGAATTTAAACTCCCTGAGCTTGTTAACAACGTTCAGCATTTTGGGTACATCATAGGCTACCAGAAGAAAGTATACAAAGAGCAGGACCCCGCCAACATAAAAGCAGCCGAGTTGATGGGGAAACTGCACGACAGGCTGAAGGAAATAGGCTACACAGGCCATCCGCTGGAAGTGTATTTGGTTCGCATCCTGTTCTTGTTGTTTGCCGAAGATACCACCATATTCAATAAGCAACAGTTTCAGGACTATATTGAGCAGCGCACCAGCGAAGACGGCAGCGACCTTGCAGCTCGTTTGCAGGAATTATTCCAGGTACTCAATACACCCCGCGAAAACCGCTTTAAAAACCTGGACGACCAGCTAGCCGAATTTCCGTATGTAAACGGGAAACTATTTCAAGAAATATTGCCAACAGCGAGCTTCGATGCCAAAATGAGGCAATCTCTGCTGGAATGTTGCTACATCGACTGGAGCAAAATATCGCCTGCCATTTTTGGCTCTATGTTCCAAAGCGTGATGAACCCAACCGAAAGGCGGAATCTAGGAGCACATTATACCAGCGAATCAAATATTCTGAAACTCATCAAACCGCTGTTTTTGGACGAACTTTATCAGGAGTTTGAAAGCATAAAAGACAACAAAAACAAGTTGCCCGAATTCCACAAGAAACTGAGTACACTCAAGTTCCTTGACCCCGCTTGTGGTTGCGGCAACTTTTTGGTTATTACATACAGGGAGTTGCGCTTGCTGGAATTGGAAATACTCAGAAAACTGCATAATACCGGGCAACGAGTAACCCATATCGACAACATCATTTGGCTCAATATAGACCAGTTTTATGGCATAGAGTACGAAGAGTTTCCGGCACGCATTGCAGAAGTAGCCATGTGGCTTATTGATCACCAAATGAATATGCAAATAAGCAACGAGTTCGGCCAGTACTTTGTTCGACTGCCGCTCACTAAGTCTGCAAAAATAGTGCATGGCAATGCATTGCAAATGGATTGGCGCAGTCTTCTGAATCAAGGACATATAGAGATAGAAGCCAATAATACCACCGTAATAGTAAGCGAACCCAACACAGAATATCAAACGGTAAACATCAGAACAAATAATCTGACCATCATTGATGAAAGACCATTGAATAATGGCCGGATTTTGGGGAAAAATTATTTTGATTACATTCTGGGAAATCCTCCGTTTCTTGGTAAATCAAATCAAAATTCTGCTCAAAAAGCGGACATGGAAAAAATATTCGCCGGATATAAAGGTGCTAGCGTGCTGGACTATGTAGCTGCTTGGTACTTGAAAGCTGCACAACTTATTCAAAACACCTCAACCAAAGTTGCATTTGTTTCAACTAATTCCATTTCGCAGGGCGAGCAGGTGGGCATTCTATGGAATATTCTATTCAATCATTACAAAATAAAAATACATTTTGCGCATCAAACATTCAGTTGGAAAAACGAAGCCAAAGGCAATGCTGCCGTGCATGTGGTGATTATAGGTTTTGCCAATTTTGACACAAACCAAAAATTTTTATTCGAATATGATGATATAAAAGGCGAACCACATGTATTAAAAGTTAAGAATATAAATCCGTATTTACTTGGAGGAAATGATAATATTGTTGAAAAAAGAAGAACTCCAATCTGTAATGTTGTAGAGATGATTAAAGGCAGTATGCCTAATGATGGCGGATTTTATTTATTTACAAATCAAGAAAAAAGTGATTTTATTGAAAATGAACCTAATTCGGCAAAATACTTTAGACGATTTATCGGTGGATACGAATTTTTAAACAATGTAGATAGATGGTGTTTGTGGTTAGCCGACTCTAATCCAACTGATATTAAAATGATGCCATTGATTTTGGCAAGAATTGAAAAAGTTAAAAAAAATAGGTTGGCGAGTAATCGAACCACAACACAAAAGGATGCAGCAACCCCAATGTTATTTGGAGAAATTAGACAACCTAAAACCGATTATCTTGCTTTGCCTGAAGTTTCATCAGAGAATAGAAATTATATTCCTGTTGGTTATGTGGATAAAACTATTATTGCAAGTAATAAAATTTATATGGTTCCAAATGCATCTTTATATTCATTTGGTATATTATCCTCAAAAATGCACAATACTTGGATAAAACAAATTTCTGGTCGAATGAAAAGTGATATTTCATATTCTACTGGTATTGTTTACAACAACTACCCTTGGCCAGAGTCACCATCCGAAAAACAAATCAAAGCCATTGAGACCGCTGCCCAAAGGGTATTAGATGCCAGGGCAGAATTTTCCGACTCTTCACTGGCCGACTTGTACGATCCGCTGACCATGCCGGCACCCTTCACCAGCGATGCCAACCGAATGGTATTCCTTTTTGAGCTTTACGAAAAATACACCGCCGACTTGTTTACAGTTGAGAAACTTAAAAAGAGAAAGAAATCTTGAGAATTATAATTGGTAATGCAAAGTCATTACGCATAAAAACAAAAACACCCGATTGCATTTACTACAACCGGGTGTTTTTTATAAAATGGTGTTTGATCAACTAAAATTATTCATTTTCAGGGTGTTTATTTCCTGAGTGGTCAGGAATCTCCATTTACCTCTGGCAAGTCCTTTTTTGGTGAGTCCTGCAAAGTAAACGCGGTCGAGTTTAGATACCTCGTAACCCAAAGCTTCAAATATTCTGCGGATTACCCTGTTTTGTCCGGTATGTATTTCAATACCCAGCATAGCCTGATTTCCTGCATCGAGGTACTCAAGTGCATCTACTGTGATGCGCTCAGAGTCGAGCATCATGCCTTTGCCTATGCGCTCAGCATCGTCTTTTGCAAGTGGCTTATCCAACTCTACCTGGTATATTTTACGTTTGCGGTAACGGGGGTGTATAAGGCGGCTGGCCAAGTCACCATCGTTGGTAAGCAAAAGCACACCAGAGGTATTCCTGTCGAGTCTTCCAACCGGATATACACGCTCAGTAGTTGCATCGGCTACCAGGTCTATTACCGTTTGGCGCATCTGCGGATCTTGAGTTGTTGTGATATATCCCTTTGGCTTATTGAGCAGTATGTATACTTTGTTTTCAGGAGTCACACGTTTGCCCACCACTTTTATGATGTCCTTTTTGTGAACCTTCACGCCCATATCGGTAACTATAACCCCGTTTACTTCTATTTTTCCTGCTTTTATAAGTTCATCGGCTTCGCGGCGTGAGCACACACCACTATTGGCTATGTACTTATTGAGCCTGAATTCATTCGGATTGGTATATGTTTTTTTCTTGCTATCGAATTGATTTTCGCCTGAATCCTTAAATTTAGATCTCGCAAAATTTTCATCTTCTTCGTTTATCTCTTCCTCGTCGTAGATTTTTTTTTTGGAAGTGTCATCATTCGACCTATTCGTCGAGAAATCTCTTTTCTTACTGAAACGTGGAGCGTCATCGTCACGTTTTACACGTTTTCCTGCAGATGATTCGTCGCTTCCAATTTTTTTGCCATGCTTAGTCACATGCAATTTATCGTATATCGAGTCCCCTGAGTTTTCAGTTGTTTCGTTGTTAGAGTCGTTATATGTTTTTCTCCTATCTGTGCTGTCGTCGGTGCGTCTGGTACGCTCTCTGCTTCCTGTTCTTTCGTTGCTTGAATCACCAAAAGTTCTTCTTCTATCAGTACCATCGTCTGTGCGTCTGGTGCGCTCTCTGCTTCCTGTTCTTTCGTTGCTTGAGTCGCCAGAAGTTCTTCTTCTATCAGTACCATCATCGGTGCGTCTGGTGCGCTCTCTGCTGCCTGTTCTTTCGTTGCTTGAGTCACCAAAAGTTCTTTTTCTTTCTGTACCATCGTCGGTACGTCTGGTGCGCTCTCTGCTTCCGGTTCTTTCGTTGCTAGAGTCGCCCGAAGTTCTTTTTCTTTCTGTACCATCATCGGTGCGTCTGGTGCGCTCTCTGCTTCCAGTTCTTTCGTTGCTAGAGTCGCCCGAAGTTCTTCTTCTTTCGGTACCATCGTCGGTACGTCTGGTGCGCTCTCTGCTTCCGGTTCTTTCTGAGCCTGAGTCCGAAACCCTTCTTCTTCTACCGGTATTGTCATCGTTTCGCCTTGGGCGCTCACTTCTTTCATTTGTACCGGTTTTATCACCATCTTTCATGAGCGTATTCCAGTCAAGTTCCAAATCGAAATTTTCTTTTGGAGCTTGTTTCTTCTCTCTGGTTCTGAAATCACTTTCAGTGCGTGAAAAAGTGCGTTTTGGCGCGCCTTCTCGTTTTTCCATCCAGGATTTCTGACGGCTGCTTCTGCCTTTATTCCTGTCGCCGTAAGAAGATTTCTCTGAGCTACGCGAGCTGCGTGTATTATCATCGGTGCTTCTTGCTGGTCTTTTTCTTTCGGTAGAAGTTGCATCATCGCTGTATCTTTTTTTGGGCCTATCGTTCTGATTTCTATCATCATGACTAGTTGGGGCCTCTTTCTTGCGATTGCCTTCTTTTGTGAATTTTGAAAAAGAGTTTTTGTTTCTTTGAGTGCGATCCGGGCGGCTGCCGGAGCCTCTATTAGTTGTTCGGTTCATTTTGTATTGTAGAAAAGGAAATAAGAAAATTTGATGATAA
>JAIFMY010000204.1 GCA_020048155.1 Bacteroidota bacterium | reverse complement strand
CCTGCCAACTTATTGCTAAGCCAGGTATCTAAAAACGAAGCAGGCAAGGTACTTAGCTATATTCAATTTGAATACGATGAGAAAGCGCGGGTTTTGAAACAAAAAGGCAGCAGCAGCCGCAGCTCAATAGTATATGAATACGACGATGAAAATAATACAATCACCGAATTGCATTTCAGCCCAATGGGTACTATAGATCACAGACTGGTGACTCACATGGATGAAAACGGAAATATAAGCCTTCAAACTACTTTGCTAAACCAACGCAGATTTGAATATACTTATTTTGAATCATAAAATTTAGAGAGAGTTGTGAATCTCCAGGAATTTATCATTGGGCTTTATTCGCTCATTGTCTAAGGCAAATTCCGGTTTTAGGCCTTGTACAAAATACATATCCATGCGGCCACGGTTTTTGATTTCTATTTTGCCACGATATATGCAGTCAAAATAGTCTTTCACAAACTCATAAGTAGCACCCGATATATTTACCATATTTACATTGGATGCAGACTCCATGCGTTTGGCTATATTCACAGTATCGCCCCAAATGTCGTAAGCAAATTTAATTTTCCCTACCACACCAGCTGTAACCGCACCTGTATGTATACCAATACGCAAACGCCAGAAAGGTAGCTTCTTGAACTGCTCCATGGTTGGGTATTTGCTCATGAATTTCTGAATTTCGAGGGCAGCCAGTATCACATCGAACGGATTGCTGCGGTTGCGCAACGGAATACCTCCGGCACACATGTACGCATCGCCTATGGTTTTTATCTTTTCTATGTAATGATTGGTGATTACATCATCAAACTCAGCAAAAAAATTGTGCAATGCTTCAACTATCTGGTTTGGTGATAGCTTTTCGCAAGATTTGGTAAACCCCTCAAAGTCGGTAAACATAACCGAAACCATATTGTAATTACGCGGTTTTGCATAACCCGAAGTTTTTAGCTGGCTAGCCACATGATGGGGCAAAATGTTGAGCAACAAATTATCTGTATTCACTTTCTCGCGTTCAATGGCTTCCTTCTGCTCTTCTATCTCATGCTTTTGCTGTTTAAGTATTTCGTTTGCTTTTTCGAGATGCTTGTTGAGGGTTTGCATCGTCTCATTTTTCTTCTTGAGCTCCTCGTCTATTGTTTTTATTTGTGTTACATCCGTTTCTACTATTATATACCGTTCTATCAGATTGCTCGCATTCTTTACCACAGTCATAGACGTATGCACCCAGAATGCTTTACCATGTAAATCTTTTGCCTGTGATACAAATGTTTGGGTCACTTCAGAATCCTCAAACTTTCTGAGTAGCTCATCTAACTGATCCGATTTTTTCATGTGAAAATAATTGGAGCCAAATTTATATGTAAACTCTTGAAGAGTTGCACTATATAGCTTTTCAAATCCATCGTTCGACCAACTTATTTCACCATCAGGTGTAAGCACAAGCATTGCATTGGCAGCCTGATTTGCAGCAATAGAATAAAACTTTAGTTCATCTATCTGAGATTTTATCTTGGCATTCTGGTTTATAATCTCACGGTAAGTATTGTACAATTGCAACGAAGTTTTCACCCTGGAGAGCAATTCGCTGCGTTCAATGGGAGAACGAATATAATCGGCAGCCCCCGCTTCCAATGCCATTTCAAGATTCTCCGCAGATGTAAAGCCGGTTTCCATGATAACCGGTATATTCTTAGTATCGGGGTGACTTTTTAAAATCTTGAGCACATCTATGCCAGTAAGCTTGGGCATTTGCCAGTTTAGCAATATCAAATCGGGCCTATGAATAAAAGCCAAATCCACTGCTTCGCTTCCATCTACAGCCAGAAGTATAGTATATTGCTCCGGTGCCGATTGTAACATTAGCTTTATAGCCGTCAGGCTTATCTTGTTATCATCAGCTATTAAAATAGTGTAGCCCATTGTATTTTTAACGGTTCTTACAGAAGTATCACTTAGTGAAACTTGATGTGCTTTGCCTTGTATCATTCACTATTTCTTTTAGATCATGACCATTTAACTGCGCAATTGGTTGCAACGGTATATAGGCATTTAAATATACAATTTATTTTGCATTCATTAACATTCTAAATGCCCTGATTGTATTTCTATTTCAAAATTAAATCAATCATTTGATTTTATGCAACATAGCACTCAATTATTTTGCTCATGCATAGATTGGTTTGCAAACATTAATGCTTTGATTACAAATACTAAACCCTGTTGAAAGAAAAATAATTTAATTTAACCCAATTATTTTATATTTGCATCCTGATTTTTTGCTAATTACATGGAACAAGTATATTCTGAAGAAAGTATTCGTACACTCGACTGGAAAGAACATATTCGCAGACGACCCGGTATGTATATCGGAAAGCTAGGAGATGGAGCCTCCCCAGATGATGGTGTTTATATCCTGATAAAAGAGGTTTTAGACAACTCTGTGGATGAATACATGATGGGACATGGAAAAAAAATAGAAGTTGAAGTAAGCCAAGATCATGTTCGTATAAGAGATTATGGCCGAGGTATTCCCTTGGGAAAACTCATTGATGCGGCATCCAAAATGAATACCGGTGCTAAGTACGACTCCAATGTATTCAAGAAAACAGTTGGTTTGAATGGCGTAGGTATAAAAGCTGTAAATGCGCTCTCATCAAATTTTAAAATTTCTTCGCACCGCGAAAATCAAGTTAAAACTGCTGTTTTTGAGGCAGGAAATATCATTGAAGACCTTCCGGTACACACCTCCACTGCTCATAATGGCGTTGAGGTAATATTTTACCCCGACAAATCTGTATTCGGTGAATTCACTTTTGTAAATGAATTTATCGAAAGTATGATTAAAAATTATACTTTTCTCAATACAGGACTTGCTATCATATACAACGGCACTTCATTCGTTTCAAAAAACGGATTGCTCGATTTGTTGAATGAAAATATCAGCTCCACAGCGCTATATTTGCCCATTCATATTAAATCGCCCGATTTAGAGCTTGCAATCACCCACAGCAACCACTACGGCGAAGAATATTATACTTTCGTAAACGGCCAGCATACTACCCAAGGGGGTACCCATTTGCTTGCTTTCAGAGAAGCATTCGTAAAAACAATCCGCGATTTTTACCGCAAAGATTTCGATGCATCTGATATTCGTACCGGTATAGTAGCCGCCATCAGTATAAAAATTGAAGATCCTGTATTTGAGTCACAAACCAAGACCAAGCTCGGCTCAAAAAACATGACCCCCGATGGCATTAGTATCAGGCAGTATATGCTTGATACTGTGACAAAAACCATAGACGACTATCTGCATAAAAATAGCGAAACAGCCCGCACGCTGCAAGCCAAAATCATAGAATCTGAGAAAGAACGCAAAGCCATTTCAGGCATACAGAAACTGGCACGCGACAGGGCAAAAAAAGCAAGCCTGCACAACAAGAAGCTCAGAGATTGTCGCGTACATTACAATTCGGAAGCAGAAAGAAGAGACGATTCTACCATTTTCATCACCGAGGGCGATTCAGCTTCAGGCAGTATCACCAAATCGCGCGATGTAAATACCCAAGCAGTTTTTAGCTTGAAAGGTAAGCCTCTCAATACCTTTGGCCTTACCAAAAAAATAGTATACGAAAACGAAGAGTTCAACCTGTTGCAAGCGGCGCTCAATATAGAAGACGGTATGGATGGTCTGCGATACAACAACGTAGTAATAGCTACCGATGCCGATGTGGACGGAATGCACATTCGACTGCTGCTTATCACGTTTTTCCTGAAATTTTTCCCTGACCTGGTGCGCGAGAAACATCTATTCGTGCTGCAAACTCCACTTTTCAGGGTTCGTAACAAAAAGCAAACCCGATATTGCTACAACGACGAAGAGCGCGATGACGCCATAAAAACACTGGGACCAAATCCCGAAATTACCCGATTCAAAGGTTTGGGTGAAATTTCGCCCGATGAGTTTAAATACTTTATTGGTGCAGATATACGTTTAGAACCTGTATATTTGCGCAGAGAAGATCAAATAGATACTATGCTTGAATTTTACATGGGGAAAAATACCCCGGTACGTCAAGATTTTATTATTGACAATCTTAGAGTAGATGAAGAAATGCTTTAATACATGAAGAAAGTACTTTCTATTCTTATATTACTGATTCTTATATGGTTGCCTCTGAATATCAATATCAGAACTGCTACTGGTACGAATCTGAAAGGGCTCGATAAAGCCCTAAAATTTATAGTGTGGCCAAGCCAGCACCAACAGCAACTCGATTTTTATTTTCACTCCATTACTCTCGGCAACCGATTCAACGGTGGTATGCTTATAGCACAAGATGGGAAAATAATTTACAGAAAAGTGCATGGTTTTACCGATTTCAAAACAAAGGATAGTTTAGATATACATGCCCAGTTTCAGTTGGCCTCGGTTTCAAAACAATTTACCTCGGTAGCCATACTCAAGCTAAAAGATGAGGGTAAATTAAATTTAGATGACTCTGTAGCAAGGTATCTGCCAGGCTTTCCATACCCCGGTATTACAATCCGCCATTTGCTATCGCACCAATCAGGTCTTACAGATTATCACCACATTACTCCTACCGATACCTTTTTTTACCTCACCAACGATAGTCTCCTGAGTGCCATCAACAATAAACAGTTGAAAAAATTTCGAAACAGAAATTTCCGGAATACATGCAGCAACAAATATTTGAGCCACTCGGAATGGCCAATACTTTTGTTTATGTACCTGGTGTAGTGACCAATTCGCAGAAAAAGATGACACTTGGTCATAATCCTAATAATACCCATCTGGATCCTGTATCTGCCGATGGTGTGTATGGCGACAAGAATATATACTCCACCCTCAACGACCTATTCCTTTGGAACGAAGCTCTGAACAATAACCTCATTGTTTCTGAACAATCGATAAGCGATGCTTGGACACCGCAAAACAACCGCTCGCGTACGTTGCGAAATTACGGTCTGGGCTGGAGGCTCAATATGGCCAACAACCACAAAATGGTGTATCACTCAGGCTGGTGGAGGGGATACAATACCATACTTGTGAACATACCGGAACACAAAATGACCATTGTAATACTTGCCAACAAACGCACCAGAAGCTTCTTTAGCAACTATTACTCTATTATAAATACCCTGCTGCCGGGCTATTTCCCTACCCATGAAGCACCTGAGGAGGGAATATTACAATCACCTGAAATGGAGATGGCTCCACATGAACTGAACATGACGGACAGCCTGTTTTCGATACTACAATAACCTGATATTGTGAATATTGCATCTTTTTTTCAAAAAATAAAAGAATATTATCATTTAACTATTTCATATTAAAAGAAAATACTATATTTGCACACCCAATTTTGCGGATGTGGCGTAATTGGCAGCCGCGCCAGACTTAGGATCTGGTGCTGAAAGGCGTGGGGGTTCGAGTCCCTTCATCCGCACAATAAAAATTGAAACGTCACCATTTTTATCTTTGGGTGGCGTTTTCATTTTTTAAAATATATGCACTCATTTGAATTAAATCACAATCAGAAATGAAATTCACAAAAAATGATATCGATGCTCTGAATTCAATTGTTACCATAACCATTGAAGAAGCAGATTATCAGGAAAGAGTTGACAAACAACTTCGCGACTACCGTAAAAAAGCTGCTATTCCGGGCTTCAGGGTTGGTATGGCTCCTATGGGCCACATCAAAAAAGCCTATGGAAAACCGGTACTTGTGGACGAAATAAATAAAATACTCAGCGAATCTCTTTTTGCATACATCCGAGAGGAAAACTTAAATATACTTGGCGAGCCACTTCCTGCTCCTTCCGACAAACCTGTTGATTTCGACGCCGATAAAGAATTTTCATTTTCATTCGAATTAGGACTTGCCCCAACGCTGGATCTTGAAATAAACAATGAGATTGCTCTTGACTTTTATCAGATAAAAGCCACAGATGAAGAGATCAGCAAACAAATTGATTTCTACAGAGAGCGTATGGCCGACAGCGAAGAAGTAGATACTGTGAGCGAAAAAAGCGTTCTGAAAGCTGACCTTACAGAAAATACCGAAAACGGACACAATGTTGAAAGTGCAATGATTTCGGTAGAATTTGTGAAAGATGAAGATGTGAAAAACATGTTCATAGGCAATACAGTGGGTGCACAAATCAGTTTCAACCCAATGGCAGCTTTAGGTAACGAAGCAGAAGTAGCCAATCTGCTGAAAGTAACCAAAGAAGATACTGAAAAATTGAACGCAGATTATACTGCAACCATTGTAAGTATTACCAACTACAAACCCGCTGAACTCACTCAGGAGTTTTTTGATAAACTCTATGGCGCAGGTGCTGTAAACAGTGTGGAAGAAATGCAGGACAAAGTACGCGGCGAACTGGAGCACAACTACTTCCACGATAGCGAGTACAAATTTGAACTCGATGCCAAGAAATATTTCACCGACAAACATCCATTCGATTTGCCTGTAAGCTTCTTGAAAAGATGGATTTTAGAATCCAACAGATCAAACAAAGATAGCAAACTAAGCCCTGAAACCATTGACAGCGAGTTTCCTCAATTTGAGAACTCATTGAAATGGCAAATCATAAGCAATAAAATTATTAGTCAACTTGATCTCAAAGTAGAACAACACGAGATAGAGAATGAAGCCATGCATGAAATGTATCACTATTTCAGCCAATATGGTTTCAACTCAGGCCTCGAAAGCTATGTACAAAAATTTGCCATCGACAAATTGCAAAAAGATGAGAACTATGCACGCCAGGTAGCTGAAAAAGTTATGGAAAACAAACTTTTTAGAAAAATGCGTGAAATAGTGACCCTCAATACAATAGAAACTACCCCTGAAGAATTTAAAGCCATGATGAGCTAATAAAATTTTAAGGCCGGTAGCAAAACATACCAGAGGCTGGTTGATGCATTGTAAACCCATACAAAGGTATAGAAAATTAAGCTTTTTTAAACCATGGTTCGCACAATGCATCATCCAGCCTTACAGTTTTTTATATAATTATATCGAAACATCAGATGTGATCTATTTTTGCAAAAGCTAAATATTTTATACCTTTCGAAAATATTTTGCTTTGTAACTAACTTCAAAAATTAAAATATGAATAGTCAACACGAATTTAATAAATACGCCCGCAAACACATGGGACTAAGCAGTATGAGCCTAAACAGGTTCTACTCACAATATAATAAAACTACAACCAACTCTATCACACCACGTATTATAGAAGAGCGCCAACTAAACATAGCAGAAATGGACGTTTTCTCTAGGTTAATGATGGATCGTATCATCTTCTTAGGTATGCCCATTTACGACGAAGTTGCGAATATAATTCAGGCTCAGTTATTGTTTCTCGAATCTACCGACCCAACTAAAGACATAACCATTTATTTCAACACCCCGGGTGGCTCTGTATACGCCGGATTAGGTATATATGACACCATGCAGTTTATCACCGCCGACGTAGCTACTACTTGTACCGGAATGGCAGCGTCCATGGGTGCAGTTTTGCTTACCGCAGGTGCAAAAGGCAAACGTGCAGCATTACGCCACTCACGCGTTATGATTCACCAACCTATGGGTGGTGCTCAAGGTCAGGCTACTGATATAGAAATAACTGCACGCGAAATAAACAAACTAAAAAAAGAACTTTATACAATCATTGCTTATCATTCCGGACAGCCTATCGAAAAAATAGAAGCTGACAGCGATCGCGACTATTGGATGACTGCACAAGAAGCTACTACTTATGGAATGATTGACGAAGTGCTTGTACGTGAAATAAATAAAAAATAATTCCCTTTGAAAATGGATAAATGTTCATTTTGTGGACGTACCAAGAAAGATGTTAAATTGCTGATCGGTGGAATATCCGGTCATATCTGCGATATTTGCATTGAGCAGGCTCATAGTATTTTACTTGAAGACGGGAGAAATAGAAAAAGTTTCACCCTCAACGAAAGTAAAATACTAAAGCCTATTGAGATAAAAGAATTTCTCGATAAATATATCATTGGCCAGGATGAAGCAAAAAAAACATTGGCTGTAGCTGTTTACAACCACTACAAACGCCTCTCGCAAGTAGATGTCGGTGACGATGTGGAAATTGAAAAATCTAATATTTTGCTCGTTGGCGAAACCGGTACCGGTAAAACTTTGCTTGCACGCACTATTGCACGCCTATTGCAAGTTCCATTTGCCATTGTAGATGCCACAGTACTTACTGAGGCTGGTTATGTGGGCGAAGATGTAGAAAGTTTGCTTACCAGACTTCTGCAAGCTGCTGACTATGATTTGGCTGCCGCCGAAAAAGGCATTGTATTCATTGACGAAATTGATAAAATTGCCCGTAAAGGAGATAATCCTTCTATAACCCGCGATGTTTCGGGCGAAGGAGTTCAACAAGGTTTGCTTAAGTTGCTCGAAGGCTCTGTTGTAAACGTTCCACCACAAGGCGGACGTAAACACCCTGAGCAAAAGATGATTCCGGTAGATACCAAAAATATTCTGTTCATTGCCGGTGGTGCGTTCGAAGGTATAAATAAACGCATTGCCCAACGCCTGAATACAAAAGTGGTAGGCTACGGAGCATCTAAAGACGCTGAGCAAATAGACAAAGAGAACTTCCTGCAATACATTTCACCTATGGATTTGCGTTCTTTCGGTCTTATTCCCGAAATAATCGGACGTATGCCGGTGGTAACCCACCTCAACCCGCTCGACAGAACCACGCTGCGAAATATACTTACCGAGCCCAAAAATGCAATCATTAAGCAGTATATCAAACTTTTCAAAATGGATGATATAAACCTTGGTTTTGCAGATGATGTACTTGAGTATATTGTAGATAAAGCGATAGAATTCAAATTGGGAGCCAGGGGCTTACGCTCTATATGCGAGACCATCATGCGTGATGTGATGTTCGATAACCCTTCAAAAAAAGAGAAAGACATCATCATCACACTCGAATTTGCCAAAACAAAGATTGAAAAATCGGAAATGAAGCATCTCAAGATTGCATAACTGACCGTCTTCTATCGAAAATATAAAACCTGCAGATTAATACTCTGCAGGTTTTTTTATTGCTTTTAGTTCTTCATCAGACGGCTTGGTGTGCTTCCAGCGGTTGTGAGTCCACAAGTAGGTATCGGGCTGTTGGCGCAGGGCACTTTCCAGAAAACCAATATATTTTTCGATTATAGCAGCAGGTTCTTCTGCCTCTGGAGTATCAGTTACCAGTTTCATTTCCAGGTTGTAATACCCTCGTTTTATTTTGGTAATATGTGCAAAAAATACAACAGAATCCGTCTTGCGTGCCAAAATATCAGGACCTACATAAAAGGGAGAATCTATACCCATGAACTTGGTCCAATAGCCTTTGAATTTGCTGGCTGCCTGATCGGCTATAAGCAAAACCACAAAAGGTTTGTTGCGCTCCTTATTATCCTTCAGTGTACGCGATGTTTTGTCCATAGGGATAGGAGTAGCGCCAAAACGTGCTCGGTTTTCGCTGGTATATTTATCTATCTGCTTATTGCGTAGCGGTTTGTGTACAGGATACAAATCGCAGTCAGATTTGAGATTTTCCCCGAAACCAACCGATAACTCCCAGTTCATCTGGTGCCCCATGGTTACAATTACTCCCCTGTTCTCACTCAGGTACTTGCGCATAGGCTCTAAGCCTGTGTAAGTAAAATGCTTATTCAATGTATGTATATCCATGCTTTGCAGGTATACATATTCTATTACCAAATCGCAAAAATTCTTGTAAAACTGTACTTCGATGCTCATTAATTCTGCTTCAGTTTTGGAGGGAAAAGCCCTTTTCAGATTATTTCTTACAATATGCACCCGATGTTTTATTACCTTATGCACAATCAGATACATAAAATCGGATATGCGGTATAAAACACTTAACGGCAATTTGCTTAGCAATTTGATAAGCCCTATCACCATTTTGAACACAAATTCATTCATAAATTTCTAATTTTACGTGTCAAAAGTAATTAAAAAACCCTGTTATGTGTTTTTTACCGGCTTAAGTTAAGATTTTTTATACCTTCAATATATTTATATGATTCAAAACCAATCGAGTGCCAACAAACCACATATTGGCATTTATGGCAGAAGAAATGCAGGAAAAAGTTCTCTTATCAATGCCATTTCCGGGCAGCAAATAGCCATAGTATCTGAAGTACCCGGCACTACCACCGACCCCGTGAAAAAAAACATAGAACTTACAGGATTCGGACCGGCAATACTTGTGGATACTGCAGGAATTGACGACGAAGGCGAGATAGGCAATAAAAGAACCGATAAATCGATGCAATCCATTGCCAATGTGGATTTGGCGCTACTCCTCATTGCCGATACCCATTGGGGGCAATTTGAAGATTTGCTGGTTCAGGAATTTAAGCGCTACGATATACCCTTTATTCTGGTTCGCAGCAAACAAGATACGCAGGAAGCAAGCGATTTTATTTCACCCGAAATAATAAAAAAAGCGGCTGCCCATTGCTCTGTGAGTATTCATAAGTCCTCGAGCATTGAAAATCTTATTTCACTCATCAAAAAAGCCATTCCTGAAAGTGCATACAAACACCAAAGCTTGTTGGGCGATATGCTCAGCTATGGCGACATAGTGCTGCTTATAACCCCCATAGATGCCGAGGCACCTGCCGGACGGCTTATTATGCCGCAAGTGCAAATGATACGCGATATACTCGACAATGAGTGTGTGGCCATAGTACTGAAAGAAAGAGAAGTAGACTCATTCCTGAAAAACACAGGAATAAAACCCAAATTGGTGATTACCGACAGCCAACTTTTCCTGAAAGCCGATGCCAGCATACCCAAAGACATACCGCTCACCAGTTTTAGCATCGTACTGGCGCGCCACAAAGGGGAGTTTGCAAAATATCTGGAAGGTACGCCACGCATTTCTGCACTGAAGGATGGCGACAGGATTTTGTTGCTTGAATCTTGCACACACCATGTTTCGTGCGACGATATAGGGCGGGTGAAAATACCCCGCTGGCTGAGTGCATTCACCGGGAAAAGACTTGAATACGACGTAGTTTCGGGACTCAGTAATCTTAACCGCCCCATTGAAGACTACTCTCTGGTGATACAATGCGGAGGCTGCACCATTACGTCTAAGCAACTTAAAAGCAGGCTACGCGATGCCATTGATGCTGAAGTACCAGTAACCAACTACGGAATGGCCATTGCCTACGTGCAGGGCATATACCACAGAGCTGTGGCGCCATTTACAAAGCACACCCCTACTTCAGAAAGCTACCTCTGATGTCGTACTTCGTTTCTGTTTTATGCTGTTTGTACATTCTGCTGTTGCTTGGCGGATTGTACAAATTTAAGATGCTTCGCAAATCAGATGATTTATCGTTTGAATATGATTTGCCAAGTATTTGCATCATGGTACCATTCCGGAACGAAGCGCAAAATCTGCCAAATCTGCTAAAATCTATTGCTGAATTGCAATACCCTGCGCAGCTTTGCCAAATAATACTGATAAACGACCACAGTACAGACAATAGTTCAGAAATTGCCGAAGACTACAGTCTTCCATTTCCGGTTCAGCTGCTTCAGCTACCCACCGAACTGAGTGGCAAAAAAAGTGCTTTGCGGTATGCATTGCCTTATGCAAATTGCGATTACCTGCTATTTACTGATGCCGATTGTGTACTTCCCACGCATTGGGCACAAATACTGGCAAAGAAAGCAACAGTTACAAATTACGATTTGGTGCTGGGTCTAGTGAAAATGGATGAAAATACAATGGCCCAAAAATTACAGGCAGTAGAATTTCTGAGTGTGCAAATGGTTGGCGCATTTGCCGCATCTATAGGTTTTCCCATCATAGCCAATGGCGCCTCTTTGCTTTGCAAAACGGAAATCTACGCAAAGCTTCAATCTGAACTGAAAACCAACATCGCATCAGGCGACGATGTTTTTCTGCTGAATGCAGCCCTGAAGCATGCTCATAAAATTGGAATTTGCCTGAATACCGAGGCTGTTGTAAGCACGAAACCATCGTTGAATCTTACCGGTTTTTTGCAACAAAAAAGACGATGGTCGGGTAAAATGCAACACAGCGCCACGCCAGCATCTATGGTCATTTCATTGATACTGACGGCCACCAATATCGGGCTGCTTACTTTGCTTTGTTTGTACCCTACTTCAGTGAGCCTTGGATTGTTTTTGGTAAAAAGCTTGTTTGACACTGTATTGCTATCACGCATTCAAGCATTTTGGAAAATGAAAATACCTGCCATTTTCATAGCAGGTATCTCAGTTTTGTACCCTTTGTATTTTCTGATGATGCTTTTC
>JAIFMY010000216.1 GCA_020048155.1 Bacteroidota bacterium | reverse complement strand
AAAAATGTTTGAATTGGACGCAGATTGGACTGATCTGACTGATCACCCCTGATCCGTTCGATCAGTTCCATCAGTCAGATCTGCGTTCCATTATCGTTCCTAAAATTGTATATTGATGCCATGAAAACCCGATTGCGCTCTCAAATAATTAGACTCTAAATGCATTTGTATTACTTGGAACTTTATTCTGGAATCATTAAATTTACAACATGAAAAAGAATAGTATGAAATATACATTTCAAATAACCGATGTATCGCCACAATCGCAGAGCATCATAAACATGCTTTTAGCATTGGCGAAGGATTACGATTTCTTAAAAGTAATTACTGAACAAGAAGAAGAGGCAGAATATGAATTAACCTCTGAGCAAGAAAAGGAATTGGACATAAGGTATAAAAGTTTTCTTAACAACCCCAGTAATGGGAAGCCTTGGGACGAAGTAAAACAGAATCTTCTATCATGAAAGCTTTCCGAATCTAATATCGGATTTTAGTAAATTTATTATGTTCAAAATTGGAAGCTAAAGTCTTGTAAAACATATAATATAGAAAATAAAATACTATATAGGTACGCCGATTATATAAACGTTGTGTCTAACACCAAGGAGTTCAGAATAGAATATGAAAGCGAGATTATTTAGTTATAAATTAGCAAATGATTCGGGATTTGCTCCCAATCCATTTCATGGTTTCATGACCTTAGCTAATTGTAAACCACAGATTAGGAAATCGAAAAAGGTCGGTGATTGGATTGCTGGATTTACATCCAAACAATTGGATAAGGATACTGCAATAGGTAAAGAAAAACTTATTTACTTAATGTTAGTTACGGACAAAATTGATTATGATGAGTATTGGAATAATCCGAAGTATTCATGTAAAAAACCCAGCACCGAGTTTGAGAAGAATATAGGAATAGCAGGTGATAATATTTATATGCCTGACGGGAGCAATGGATTTATTCAGATAGAGAATAAGAATCATGGGAAAGATGCAATTTCACGTGACTTGCGCGGTCAGTATATTTTAGTAAGCGAAAAATTCTATTATTTTGGTGATTCACCTATAGAGATACCTAAGGAATTTAGACCATCCATCCCTAAAGGACAATCATCGCAAGGAAGCAGAACCCATGACAATTTTTTAGCAGAGAATTTCATCAATTATATTCAATCAAAATATTCAGAGGGAATACATAGTATGCCGCATCGTTGGTCTAAAAGCAATAAATAATGAAAGTAGTTCTTAGTCGTAAAGGTTTTGATAATCAATATGGAGGGCAGCCAAGTCCTATTATGCCTGATGGAACCTTGTTGTCATTTCCTATTCCTGCAAAAAATGAGAAAGTAAAGTTCTCAGACATTTATTATGACGGTAAATCATATTTAGATATTATAAAGGAATTAAATAAAAGTCCTCAGATAAAAGATGATTATGCTTGTCATTTAGACCCTGATATTAGATTTATCAATGAAAGAAATATTAAGAATTGGCGACCATTATTTGGCCAAGCAAGCAGTGCATTAGGACATCTTGACAAACAGGAAGTTGGAATTGGAGATGTTTTTTTATTTTTTGGCAGTTTTAGAAAGACAGAAATACATAACAATAAGCTACAATATATAAAAACAGATCAAGAAGTTCATCTTATATATGCGTTCTTGCAAGTGGGGAAAATATATAGAAATACTTTTCCAGATTGCATTTTATACCATTCACACACAGCAGAAAATTTTAATAACAATACAAACAATGCAATATTTGAATCTGCAGAAAGATTATCTTTTATTAATGGGGTAAAAGGAGCAGACAATCTAAAGTTTCATAAAAAATTAGTATTAACAAAGTCTGGATATAGTAAAAGTAAATGGGAGTTACCAGATATTTTTAAAGATTTGAATATTAGTTATCATACTGAAAAATCATTTAAGGGAGATTATTTTCAGTCAGCAGCCAAAGGACAAGAATTTGTGATTAGCGATGGAGATAAATTGATTCCATGGATGACAGAAATGATTAAATATATACCTTGACACAATAGCTTCTATAAGCGATGGCAGTAGTTGCAGTAAATATATATGTTCAAGCAGGGGATTATTAGCCTTTCTGCCACTAATTTTACAAATTATTATTTACAGTCCAATCAGTCAGATTTGCGTTCCATCATACTTCCATTACCGTCGCTTATTGAATAGAACGCAGATGTAACTGATCTTACTGATTATGCCTTACCCAATTGGTGTTTCACTATTTTGGTAATATACTTCCCCAGTATATCAAATTCCAGATTTACCACAGTACCTACTTTGAAAGTATGGAAATTGGTTTGGTGGTAAGTGTACGGAATGATGGCCACCTGAAAAGAATCGGGTTGTGAATTGACAACCGTTAGGCTCACACCATTTACCGAAATGGAACCTTTTTCTACAGTAATATTGTCGCCAGTGGGTTGGTAGGTGAATGTGAAATACCAACTCCCTTCGGCTTCTTCTATTTGGGTACATACAGCAGTTTGGTCTACGTGGCCTTGTACCATATGTCCATCCAGTAGACTATCGAGGCGAAGACTGCGTTCAACATTCACCTTTGAGCCAATCTCAAAGGTTCCGAGGTTGGTTTTCATCAGGGTTTCTTTTATGGCGGTCACGGTATAATTGGAATCAGTTTTGCTAACTACCGTGAGGCAAACCCCATTGTGGGCAACGCTTTGATCTATTTTTAGATCTTTTACAAATGAGCAACTTAGTGTAAGATGCAGGTTTTCCTGATCTTTTACCAAATTAGTTACAAGAGCGGCTTCTTCTACTATACCTGCAAACATAAATGAATAAATATTAGTTGTTATTTTGCAAAAATACAATTTTCCAACAAGGACTGAAAGGTAAAATATCATGGTTTGATTGGAAAAGCATTCGCACATAAGACATTTAGCAAGTATTATGCAAGATAATTAAAGGAGCTATTCCGAAAAGTATTGCTATCAAACCAAAACGTAATTCTACTTTGATGGCTATTTTGTATATTTGTATCTGAATTAACCGAACCTCTTTTGTCTTTATGCTGGAAGCAATAACCAATAATGCGAATTTTGCCTGGGCAGCAGCATTGATATTTAGTTTTATTATCACCTACGTTTCTATACCTAGCATAGTGCAGGTTGCGCGTATGAAAAACTTATACAACGTACCAGATGAACGCACCGTACATACCAATCTGATTCCAACCTTGGGTGGTTTGGCTATGTTTGCAGGGTTTACCATTAGTATTTCATTGTTTATACCCATTCAGCATTTTCATGTATTTGGATATATAGTGGCCAGTATAGTTGTCATATTTTTTGTAGGTATTAAAGATGATATTCTTATTATTGCACCGGTAACCAAGCTTATAGGAGAAGTTTTTTCAGCATCCATATTTATTTTTTTTGCAGATATTCGAATTACCAACTTGCATGGCTTTAGCGGTATTGAAGAGTTGCCATATTGGGCAAGTATCTTAACTACTTTTTTTGTGTATTTGGTTATAGTTAATGCAATGAATTTTATTGATGGGATCGACGGATTGGCTTCGGGTATTGGTATAGTAGTAGTTCTAAGTTTTGGTATTTATTTTCATACAGCTGGTACAATAAGTCTGAGTGTACTCAGTGCCGGAATGATAGGTGCATTGCTTGCTTTCTTTCGTTTCAATGTGTATGGTGGAGCCAATAAAATATTTATGGGAGATACCGGTTCGTTGCTGTTGGGAACAGTCATATCTATATTGGTGATTTATTTCAACGAAATTAATATTAATCCTGATAGTAAGTATTTTGTGCATAGTGCTCCAAGTGTGGCATTTGGGGTGTTGGCAATACCGCTTTTTGATATGCTCAGGGTTGTGCTCATTCGTATTGGCTTAGGCAGGAGTCCCACTAAACCCGACCGCAACCATATTCACCACAAATTGCTGCGATTAGGTTTTTCGCATGCTAAATCTACCGCCATACTTATTTGTTTTAGCATTTTCTTCTCTATCTTCTCCTTTTATTTCCAGTTTGTAAGTATTCGTAGGTTGCTTTTACTTATACTAGTAATGGCTATGTTTCTTTCATACTTACCTGATATTATCTATTCACGTCGCAAACGAGATTACACCAAACCCTGATATGACATTAAAACCAATACATATCTTAAGCTTGTTATTTATCGCGTTATTGCCTGAAGTCTTATTTGCTCAGCTTACAGTAGCTACATACAACCACAGGGGCGCCATGCGTGTAGTCGAAATGGCCGGACGCAACAAGGAGTTTCATGCTGCATTTCGTTCACAGTATTTTCCTCCCGATTCTGCTATGGCTGCTAAACTACCATTGGGTACCCCGCGTTTGCTGTTTCTCTCAAAACTGTTGGCCGATACTTCAAATATATACAGGTATAAAGGTGGAAAGGTGGCATTTTATCCCGTAGTAAGCCTTATGAATACTACTTTCACCGCCGATAAAGAAAATATTTTGCAAATACAATCTGGGATAAATTTAAAAGCCAGTTATAAGAATAAGCTCAGTGCTTCCGCTTATTTGGTCTACCATTTTACTGAGTTGGCACCTGGCCTCAGACGAGCTGCAGATTCTACTGGAGTTCTGCCAGTTTGGGGTACATATGTGCATACCGAAAGGAACAAGTATACTGCTTTTCCGGTTATATTCAATGTAAATTATCTGCCTTGGAAATGGCTGAAACTCACTGTTGCGCACGACAAGGTTTTTGTAGGAGACGGCTATCGCAGCCTCTTGCTTTCTGCCAACCCAGCTCCTTATTATTTTTCCCGCATCGATTTCCAATATTGGAACCTGCGATACTTCTGGATGATGGGCATGCTGCAAGACGAAGACAGTCGCAAGTTCGACGATGAACATTACACAAAACCGATGGTCACCCATGCTTTGAGCTACAACATCACCTCCCGCGCCAATATTTATCTTTTCGAGTCGGTTATATGGCAAACTACCGATTCAGCAGGGCATCGCGGTATCGAATGGAATTATATGAATCCTGTTATTTTTTATCGTCCCGCTGAGTTTGCAATAGGCTCGCCCGATAATGTGATCATGGGCATTGGCGGGCATGTAAATATATTCCGCAAAACATCTGTATATGCTCAGATTTTGCTCGATGAGTTTGTATTTTCAGAAGTAATTAACCGTACCAAGTGGTGGGGAAATAAACAAGCATATCAAATTGGCTTTCATTCGTTTAGTGTGGCTGGAATATCCGGGCTTACGGCTTTGGCTGAATACTCCTACCTGCGGCCTTATGTTTATTCGCACGACAATACCCTCAAAGCCTATGGAAATCTGTATGCCTCGTTGGGTCACCCATTAGGCGGAAATGCAACCGAGGCTATATTCATACTTAATTATATAGATAGGCGAGCCGGTGTTCAGGCTAAAGTATCGAGTGCCAAATATGGAGTTGATACTACTGCTTTTTCGCTTGGGCACATGGTTTATTCTCCTTATACTACACGACCTGTGGGCCAGGATTATGGCAATGAAATGTATCAGGGGCGGAAAGTTAGTTTGTTTATAGCGGCACTTACTGGTTATTATATTTTTCATGCCTCAAATAACATCCGCTTTCAGTGTACCGTTGCTTATAGAAGAACCACCGTTGGTTCAGTAATGAAGGATGGTTTTTCCATCGATTTGGGCATAAAAACCCTTATTTATGACGAATCTATAGATTACTAAACTTTTATGGCATATGATAAAAGATTTCAAATATATTCTGAGCATTGCATTTTTCTGCTTTTTTCAGGTAGTATTCATTTATGCAAATGACCTGAAGATTTCAAATGTTCAATTGGTTGATAAAAATACTACCAGCAATTATGCTTATATCCGTTTCGATATAAGTTGGGAAAATTCATGGAACCTTGGTGTATACCCATCTAATTACGATGCTGCATGGATATTTGTGAAATATAAAATTGCAGGACAGGAATGGAAACATTGTATACTCAACAATTCTGATGGAACCCATATCGCACCTTCCGGTTCCCGTATTCAGCCAGTGTCTGACGGAGCCGGAATATTTTTGTATCGCACCCTGCTTGGTGTTGGCACAAATGTATGGACTGGTTTGAAATTACGCTGGGAGTATGGGGCTAATAATGTGCAGGATGAGGATCCTATTCGTATAATGATATTTGGAATAGAAATGGTTTCGGTGTCCAACGGCGATTTCTATGTAGGTGATGGTGATGGAATTAACCAAAGCACCTTTGCACTTCAAGTTTCTGAGCGTAAAGCATTTTTGCTAAGCAATGGCTGGCACTCAAAAGTATATGCCGATACCAATAACTATGACGATGATGCGCTGATTGGTGGTATTGGCATAAGCGGACTGGAAGGGCTGGATATAAACAATGATGGGAATGCCGATTTTCCTGAATACCCTACAGGTTACAGATCGTTTTATTGTATGAAATATGAGATTTCTCAACAGCAATACTGCGATTTTTTAAATACATTAAGTCGCAGCCAGCAGCAGACAAGAACAAATACTGATATTATACAGCTAAGTATCGACAACAGGTATGTAATGAGTAACATGCCCAACCCGCAAAGCAGGAATGCCATAGCTTGCCACAAGCAGCAAAATTCGTTTACTGATCCCATCTTTTTTTATTGCGATTATGACAACGATGAGGTACCAAACGAAGCTTTTGACGGAGGGAATGTTGCTTGCAACTACCTTAGCTGGGCCGATGGTGCTGCTTATGCCGATTGGGCAGGTTTGCGCCCTATGAGCGAGTTGGAATTCGAAAAATCTGCCGGTGGGTTCGATACCGTCATGGTAAACCAATACCCGTGGGGAACCAATACCATTGCCAGTACTGCATATACCATTTCGGATGTAGGTGCCGAAAGTGAATTGCTCAGCAATTTTGCCGACATAGGGCATGCCCTATACCTGTCTACTGTCACTGCGCCTACCGGGCCGGTGCGTGTTGGACTATTTGCACGAAACGAAGGCAACAATGTGAAAGCGGGTGCTTCACGCTGGGGAATAATGGAAATGGCGGGTAACGTGGGCGAACGGACCGTATCGCTCGGAAATCCTGAAGGTCGCTCATTTATGGGGACACACGGCGATGGGCTGCTCACCGCAAGCGGCAATTCCACAAATACTGACTGGCCAGGGATCGATAGTAACCCTGTTCTTGGGATTACCGGTGCATTAGGCAGCGGTACACGAGGTGGCATGTGGTTCAGGTCTTCGTCGGAGCTACGCCGTGCCGACCGTGTTTCTGCATCGCAGGTGCTTACCACGCGCGATTCGGGGCATGGTTTTCGTTGTGTGCGCTCCAATTTTTAATTTTTTATAAAATGAACGGAGGATTGCTCATGAAAAGAATTTTGCTATTTATAACAATCTTTTGCACACTGCTTGCCCAAGCGAACATTGTATTCGCTCAATACAACGGCGGAGTGTCCGATGGATACGCCTCATACCTCATTCCAAACTCACTGCCCGTGGGGAAGGATACTGCACTGCAACTCGTAGAAAGCGAGGTTTTTACTTTTTCCGATTCATATTTTAGTTTTACCGATCCCGATGGCGTTTTTGATGGAATTGTTATTCAGCAGATAAACATCAAAGGCGATTTGGAATACAATGGTGTGAATGTAGCTGTGGGTGCCTGGTGCCGAGATTTAACCCAGCTCGTCTTTAAAGTTACACCTGGAGAAAGTGGTTTTCCTTATGCTACTTTTACCTTCAAATTGCGCGACAATGATGGTGGCCTGAGTGCCCTCAACTACATAGTTACCTTCAATGTCGTCCAAAACCCTAAAGTATTTGACAAGACTATTACCATAAATGAAGATGCGAATTATTCATTTACTTCAGCAAATTTGAATTATGAACTTGGGCTTAACCGAAGTTTTTTCAGATATGTAGTATATTCTTTACCCGATTCAGGCACCTTGTATATACGTGGTGTTCCTGCTGCTGCCAACGACACTTTTTCGACTCCTGGCTCTCTCACATTTGCCCCAACCAAAGATAAAAATGGTGCCAATCATACACTGTTTTCGTACAAAGTGATTGACAATACCGGGCGTTACAGCAATGTTCCTGGTTTTATAAACATCAGCATAAATCCTGTAAACGACGCACCAACCAGTGGTAATGTTACCATCTCAACCTTCGAAGATCAACAATATAATTTTGCAGGAAATGAGTTTTCGTTTGCTGATGTGGATGGACATGTTTTTGCTGGAATACAAATAACTTCACTTCCGGCAAACTCGGAGCTCATAAGTGGTGTAAAAGTGGTGGAAGCGAACGAATTGGTGGTGCAAATAAACTCTTTGGTGTTTAAGCCTTTACCCCAAATGTTTGGCACTCCGCTTACTATATTCCGTTTTCGCATTAAAGATACTTCAGGACAGCTATCTGAGACAGAATACACTGTAACATGCAATGTTAAGGGGATAAAAGATCCACCGACTGGAAGTGCTTTTAATATATCCATGGAAGAAGACAAAATATATAATTTCAAAAGTTCGGATTTTGCTTTTCAGGATATAGATAATGATGCCTTTGCCGGTGTTGTGATAAGTAGCGTACCAAGCAGCGGAAAACTCACTTACAATGGTTCCCAAATAGGTAGTCTGTCTTCAGTGCCCGATGTTACCAGATTGAGCTATGTTCCTGCAAACAATGCCAATGGCGATTCTGTCGATGCATTTTATTTTAAAGTAAAAGATTCATCTGGCGAAACCAGCATCGAAGTGTATTCTTGCTATATTACTATTACTCCCGTATCTGATCCTCCTATTGCCAAGTCCTTTAAGTTAACTATAACTGAAGATAGTCCCTATGGGTTTACTAAAAGTAATTTTCAGTTTACCGACCCCGATATTGGTGATACCATACAAAGCCTCATGGTGTTTTATCTTCCTGCAAAAGGCATACTTACTTACGATGGCGATCCAATTTTTGCAGGGGCTATGGTTAAGGATTTTGATAAATTGGTATATACACCCAACCAAAATGAGTTTGGCAACAATTATGCAAATTGGGGGTTCAAACTTATTGATGGTGGCAACACACGCAGTATAGAAGCTGATACTGTTACTTTTACCGTAACCAGTGTATTTGACAATCCTGTGCCGCTCGATACTACCATTTTAGCAACCGAAGATTTGAAGTTTGCTTTTTCAAAAAACAATTTTCGGATCTACGATGCCGACAATCATTTCCTTACCACCATTTTTATAGCAGAGCCTCCCGTATTGGGCGAACTCAGATATAACGGACTTACCGTATTGCCTAATGAAGAAATTATCAATTATTCGATGCTTGAGTATTTGCCACCTGCCGATTTGAATGGCGCAAAAGTGGATAGTTTTAAGATTAAGGTAAAAGATTCGAGTGGCGCCATCAGCGATTCTAGTTGTACAATTTTTGTGAGTTTAGGACCTGTAAATGATGCTCCAACAACTATTGTTTTGCTTTCAGATACCATTGCAGAGGGACTTCCTTCTGAATCTTTGGTAAGTATATTACGTGGAGTGGATATCGATAGTAAGTCTTTTACATTTGAGTTAGTTTCTTCTCCCGATTTGCAGGATGCAGATAATGCAAAATTCATGATTGCTGATACCATTCTATACTCAAATGAGGTATTCGATTATGAATCACAATCATTGTTTTCTATATATCTGAAGGTTTTTGATGAAGAGAACTTAACAGCCGAAAAAGGATTCTTTGTACAAGTGCTCAATAGGAATGAGACTGCTATTTATGAAATTTCTCCCGATGAGGTGAATATTTTTCCAAATCCTGCCCAAAGTGAACTATTCATGGTCTTGCCCGAGCATATGGTTGGTGAATACAGTGTAAGCATTAGCGATTTGAACGGAAGGGTACTATCAGGATTCACTTCTGTAAATACTTCTTACCA